>NZ_JADEXP010000155.1 GCF_015207065.1 Leptolyngbya cf. ectocarpi LEGE 11479
CCATAGAACAAGGCAAAAAAAAAGCTGACTGCTAAGCCTATGCCCCAATGGCAACGAGAAATCTTACGGGGACTGAATAATCTAGCCAGCATCGAGAAATTGATTCATGAGAACTATGAAATATCGCACCACAACCCTACAGTGGGTAAATTGACGGTACTTCAGAGGTACTACTAGTATTTCTGCGAGCTAATACCAAATCCTTACGCTTTACTCGGTCTTAGGTTAAGACAGCAAATAATCTTGCGATTACTGATTTTTGGGATGGACTGACCTGTAAATATCGCTGTTGGACGGTCTCTCACTGATAACGCCATCTCGAGGATCAACAATGCCTGATTTTTACTGGGCGCGAATATGTACCAAATGCGTCTGTTTAATCTGCCCCAGGGAGTCATAGGGCTGAGAGAGGGTCAACAGCTCAGACTCTTCAATCCACAAATAATCATTAATATCCACCTGGTCTAAACTGGGCAATTTTTTGCCAGGATTGGGGGTATAAAACCTCAGCAGAGTTCCGCGCTTACTGTTGAGACCTGGGGAAAAATTCACCGGCTCGGTTTGCAAAAGCAGCTGAACATCATCACGAATCAAAAGCGCTTTCATCTCGGGATTGACGTTGCCTAAGCCAGCCGTCCCCCAGGCCACCGTTAAACTAATCCAGTGCCCCAATATCAGCAGCACCAGCCAGCTGATACCTTGCTGAGGCCAGTGCGATCGCGATCGTCCATCTTGAAATCGTCCATCTTGCGAACAAAACCACAGAAGACCCGCTCCGCACCACACCGTCCCCAGACTCAACGCAATGGGCGCATAGGGCCTTACAGCTTCAGTACTAGGCAAAACTTCAGTAGTCAGCGCCAGCCCCGCCGCCACCGCAAGTATTCCACCTAAAAACAGCAACAGACCATTCACACCGCTCAGCCAGACCTTGAGCTGGCGGTTAGGAGTAGCCTGAACTAGCCGCTCCATGGCATATCCGGTGAGCAACGCCAAAAAAGGATAGACCGGGATGGCGTAATGGGGCAGCTTAGTCGAGGCAAAACTAAGAACCCCTAGGTAAAGCAGCGGATATAGCAGCAGCAAAGAGAATAGAGGCTGACATATGTATTTCAGATTGTCCTTTGACCGCACAAAACGGATCAGCAGCAAAATCACCGCTCCCAGGGCAAAAAAGACCCAGAGAAAATCATTGACTAAAAGGTTAAATAAATAAAACAGCGGAGATTTAGCCCGCTCCGCCGTCAGACTCTGGTTGACAGGAAAATTGAGCAGAGCATTGATGACGGCCATGTCATAACGTCGCCAACACAGCCAGACCCAAATGGCCGTGGGCAGCAAACCCACCAATCCTCCCCAGTAGAAACTCCACTGTTTCAAATGCGATCGCCCAGACAACAGCAAGTAGGGCAGCAAACAGGCCATGGGCACAGCCGCCAGAGCACTGCGGATGAGTACCGTTGTGCCCAAACTGGCACCAGCACCAAAACACAGCCAGCGGCTGCGCTGTGAAGGTTCGCCATCAGCGCTCAACAATAGCCAGACCGCTAGCAAAATCAGCCCTGAAAACATCACATCAGGGGTAGCCAGGCGGCTGTACTGCAGCCACAGAGGGGCCACCCCCAAAGACAGGGCTCCCAACAGGGCCGCCGTCGGTGTCAACAGCCGCCGTCCAATCGCGTATGTCAGCCAGATACAGCCTATGCTGGCCAGCACACTGGGCAGCCGGACAGCCACCTCATGGCGGCCCAAAACCTGGATAAATGCAGCCACGACCCAGTAGGGACCAGGGGTTTTGTGGTGGGGGGTGGCCCAGGGGTGAACCCAATCTCCAGTATCTACAATTACCCTGGCACGACGGGCGTAAAGGCCCTCATCATGGGCCATGAGACTCTGGTGGTCGAGGTCAAAAAAGCCTGCCAATAGCAAAGGCAACATCCACACCAGTAGGAGCAGCCAGTGCCACTGTTTTGCCTGGACCAGGGCTTGGATTCTGTTGTACAGCCAACTAGTTAGCCAACCCAGTCCCAATTGCCAGCGGGTCATGGGGAGAAGAATATGATAGGGCGTAGCTATTGTGCCATTGTCGTGGATAACTTGTCGGGATGCATTGTCGTGGATGAATTGTCGTGGTTGATTCGGTAAATAAATCCTTGCCATCAGGCCGCCCTGTAATCAATACAGCAACGCTCGATGGGGTGTGGCTGCTGCTGATAACCTGGGGGCTATATCTGTGGCGATTGGGCGCGGCGCCTCTGCGCGACTGGGATGAGGGCACCATTGCCTCCGTTGCGCGGGGGATGGTCACCAGCGGCGATTGGATTTATCCCACGCTCTACGGGGGACCTTATTTGAATAAGCCGCCGCTGGTGGAATGGTTAATGGCAGCGGGTTATGGGGTGGCTGGTGTTTCAGAATGGACGTCGCGACTGCTGCCAGCGATGGTGAGTGGCTTGGCCATCCCTCTGCTCTATGGAGTCGGTCGGGAGGTGTTTGGACAACGGCGACCGGCTTTGCTGGCGGCGGGTGTGTTTTTAACGCTGCTGCCGGTGGTGCGCCACAGTCGTTTGGCCATGCGGGATGGGGTGGCGGTGACGCTATTTTTGCTATTGCTGCTGTGTGGTTTGAAGGCTAGAAAACAGCCGATCTATGCCTTAGGCATAGGAGTTTCCCTGGGGCTGATTGCGTTAACTAAAGGGATTTTGGTGCTTTTACTAGGTCTGATTGCCGGGGTGTTTTTAGGCGTTAGCCAAGGGCGTTACCTCTTGCGAAATCGCTATGTGTGGCTGGGATTAGTCCTAGGCAGTTTACCCGTCGTACTGTGGTATGGAGCCCAGATTCTACGCTACGGCGAAGTTTACTGGCAGGGGCACTTTGTCTCTCAGTCGTTTGAGCGGGTAACCTCTGCCATTGAAGACCATCAGCAGCCGCCTTGGTACTACTGCCTGGAATTGCTGAAATATAGCTGGCCCTGGCTGATGTTTTGGCCAGGAGGGCTTTTGCTAGCCTGGCGGCAGAGACAGCGCCCTTGGGGGCAGCTAGTCTTGGTGGGCACCGGCATCTATCTAGGGGCGATTTCCCTGATGGGGACTAAACTACCCTGGTATATCGTGCCGCTGTATCCGTTGGTAGCCCTGGCTATTGGTGGGTATTTGCACCGGCAGCGGCCACCGCGCTGGGCGGTGGGAATACTGGGGCTGATTGCGATCGCAGCCCCCATCGGCGGCATTTACTTAGGGCTACAAGATCAGCAACCCACCCTAATCGCCATTGCCATTGTCCTGGGCAGCGGCACAGGATGGACAGCCTGGCGGCTGTGGCAGCGGCAGACACGCTGGTGTCTCACCCTAATGGCGGGTCTATACCTGACCTTGCTGTTGCTGATGGGCTCCGATTTTTGGCTGTGGGAGCTGAATGAAGCCTACGCGGTCAAACCCGTGGCGGCTATGCTGAATCAGCAGGTGCCAGCAGAGGCTGAGGTGGTGACCACGTTTAGCTACGGACGACCTAGCCTCAATTTCTATTGCGATCGCTACATCGCCCCGCTCTCCGGTCCACCGCTTCTAGACCGCTGGCAGGAAAATCTGTACGTCTTGGCCGAAGCTCACCACCTGCCAGATCTGCCTCCCTATCGTGAAATTGATCGGACCGAGGACATGGTTCTGATTCAAACCCTGACTCAGTGATAGTCCCATAACATTTAGTCCGGATGATTTAGCTCGGATGTATGTAATTCCCCATAAGCTGGGCATTGCTAAGTAGGCCCGCTATGGCAAATTACCTACCGTGATTGAAAGACCTTGGTATGATCAAGCCGTATGCGAACCACATAAATGCTGGTAACGTTACCTATCAGAGGACTTTCCCTTGGACGACGATCCCCAAGAGCAAAAACAATCCTTCATCACGCCCCGTGCTCCCTATCACGGTGAATTTACGCCTGAGCGCCTGGTGTTTAATGCCAACTTGCAAGAGTTTGCCAATCGCGTTTCCCTGATTTGTAATCTCGAGACAGGCGGGAAAATTGCTTCTGAGGATGCCTATAAACAGATTAAACAGCTCTGGAAAGCGCTTAAGTCATCCAAGAAAAGCCTGCTAGACGAATCTAATAATCAGGGGAAAGAATCCTAATTCCCTGAGTTCAGAACGCAGCTGATAATACTAATGAGCCAAGTGACCAAAGTGCTCCTTTACAGCTTTGACAATCCGCTCTGACGCCTTACCGTCCCCAAAAGGATTGATGGCTCGCGCCATGGCGTCGTAGGCAGAGGGCTCCTTCAGAAGCTTGGTCGCTTCAGCAACAATCACCTCTGGATTAGTTCCCACGAGCTTAGCCGTACCCGCTGCCGCTGCCTCCGGTCGCTCTGTTGTTTCTCGGAGCACCAGTACTGGTTTGCCTAAACCAGGAGCCTCTTCTTGCAAACCTCCTGAATCCGTCAGTAGCAGGTAGCATCGCTGCATCGCTCCCACCAGCTGACTGTAGTTTAGAGGCTCCACTAAAAAGGCTCGGGGATGATCTCCTAAAGCAGCTTTCAGCGGCTCTCTAACAGTGGGGTTGCGATGGAGCGGCAGCAGCAGCGCCACGTCCTCAAATGTGTCCAATATCTGTAGAAAGCCTTGGGCAATGTTTTGCAGCGGCTGTCCCCAGTTTTCCCGACGATGGACCGTCGATAGAATGACTCGATGCCCGATCCAATCGAGTCCAAGGACATCACAGGCCGGGGCTTTAGAAGCCACGGTTTGGAGAGCATCAATCACGGTATTACCCGTTTTAACCACAGTACCGCTGACACCGGAGGCGGCTAAATTTGCCACTGACTTATCCGTGGGCGGAAAATGCAGCGTAGCAATTTGAGAAACCAAGCGTCGGTTCGCCTCTTCAGGGAAGGGATCTAAGATATTATCGGTGCGCAATCCAGCTTCCACATGCCCTACGGGAATTTTCTGGTAAAAGGCAGCCAGGGCAGCGGCAAATGCCGTGGTGGTGTCACCCTGAACCAGGACAATGTGGGGCTGCAGCTCTGCAAATAACGTCTGCAGACCCTGCAAACTCCGACAGGTAATATCCGATAGCGACTGCTTGGGCTGCATAATATTCAGATCGCGATCTGCCTGTAGATCAAACAGCTGCATGACCTGATCCACCATTTCCCGATGTTGCCCCGTGAGCACGACCTTCGTGTCAAAACCGAGCGTTTTTTGAAACTGTTGAATCACCGGAGCTAGCTTAATGGCCTCAGGGCGTGTTCCCAGGGTGATACATACGCGAATGGGAGATCGGGTCATAGGAAATAAAAGCTTCTATATCGTCTCTATCTAGTAAAGTCTTCCACAGCAAGGCACACTGTTAGTCTGTTTCATCTGCCTTGCAATGTCTCAATCCATTGTTGTCAGTTCTACAAACCTCCAGACGCTGGACCTATCAGCGGCTCATACCGTCCTGAACCAGATTGACTGGCACCAAACTAACCTAAAGCTGAGTTTTGACATCAGCTATGCCCGAGAGGCGAACGACCCCAGAGAGCTTTCCGAAGTTCCAGAGGTGCGACTATGGTTTATTCGTCTAGATAGTTACTATCCCTGGCTGCCGCTCTTTCTCGATGTCGAATCTGGCGAGCTAGGGCGCTATGCCGCCATGCTAGTGCCCCATCAGTTCAGCCCGCTAGACGGTATTCGCTACAACCCAGAAGCCCTGGAAATTTTTGTCATGGGGAAAGTATTCACCATTGCCCAATGGCTTAAGGACAATCAGATTGATGGTATCGAAAAGCTCAAGCTGATGGTACGCACCCTGGGATATGAGCTGGATGATGGATTATTTGAGCTATTGAAATAATCACTGCTCTTAGTCCGCTCCAGCACCGCTGGATGATTGCTTCAGAACCGAGAGTACGATACAAATCGTACGGATATAGAAATAATATTTGTCTCAAATATTTGTCCACGTTCAGACCTGTTTTTCTGCTGCAGAAACTCTAGATTTCAACTGGGACGTGGTTATATCCACTATGACATCACCCGTTTACATGGAACAGGAGTAACCCTTTAATGACAGGGATTGTGGGCACGCTGGTGGTTCTACTAATAGTGCTAGTGCTAGCCATTTGGCTACTGATTGAGCGCCAATTTCAAGGACGCCCTGGTAACCGGTTAGAACTGGAGTCTGGCAAGTGGACTATCACCACCCGAGAGCCTCAGCACTATGTGATTGAAGGGGACCCCTCGCTGGTCAATCTGACCCGCACCCTAGAGATTATGGTGCCGGAAATTTCTGTGGAGGCGCAACTGCTGTCTGGGACCAGTTTAGACGGCATTACGGTCAAAACAGAGCTAGTGTCCGACCATGAAGATGCTCCTGCTAGACCTGATAATTATTGGTTTGCCTACATTGTCAAGACCGGGAAATCGACGGGCTTAAAGATCAAAATCGATATTCAAGGTCCTGATCTCTCTAGACTCAAGGCAATTTGGGTCAAAGTTCACTATTTAACCTATGGTCCCGAAGGGCGGATTCCCAAAATGGGAAATGTGGTTGTGCCGCTTAAGTATCCAGACCCCAACGCTCCTCAAAACTGGCGCTCTACACCCAGGGCTGAGGTGCTGCCGATTCCAACACACCTGCTAGGCCCCTTGGATAGTCCTATCGATACGGTCAAGCGCTATGTGCAGGCCTATGCTCAACCGGGTGATATTGTCACCATCGGTGAAACCCCTGTGGCCATCATGCAGGGCCGGTGGCGACACCCCAGTGATATTAAACCGGGCTGGGTAGCCAGGCGGATCTGCTATTTCTTTATGCCCACGTCGAGCCTGGCAACTGCCTGCGGTATGCAAACCCTGGTGGACTTGGTGGGGCCAGTGCGGGTGGTCTATGCGTTTGTGGTGGGTGCGATCGCAAAGAAATTTCTTGGTCGAGCCGGGATGTTCTACGTACTAGCCGGCGACCAGGCCCGTTTGATTGACGATGTCACCGGCACCTTACCCCCCTACGATCAGTTCATCGTCTTGGGTCCTGAAAATCCTGACAAGATTGTGCAAGATATTTATGAGGCTACTGGGTTAAAAGCCGCCATTGTCGATGTCAACGATTTGAAAGCAGTTAAAATACTGGCAGCGACACCGGACACTGACGTAGACTTGATAACAAGTGCTCTGCTGGATAATCCAGCTGGTAATGCGGATGAACAAACACCCGTGGTCCTAATTCATCCAAAATCCTAGGGATTTTACTTATTTCGGCCCTATGACCCCCGTTAACTCCTCTGAATCCATTGCAGTTCGCCCCGTTCATTTTCGCGACTCAGAAAAGCTGATGCCCGATGGCGGATCAGAGGTGGTCACCTGTGGAGCCTTTACTAAGCAGCAAACTCTGCCAGAAGCTAACCCCATGCTGGGGCAGTGGCAGCGCTTATCCCAGTTGGTCAATCCCCTTCAACCTAAGGCTACCTTCGCAGCAGAGTGCAAACACACGACCCACGGCGTCATTCAAGTTTCACCGTTTAACTCCACTCGCAGTACCTGGCGCATTGATCGCGTCATGGTCAAAGCCGCCGCCGATCAAACGCTGGTGCTTAATTTAGATCTAGCCAGTTTGCTGCTGCGCCACTGTTTTGAAACCATCGTCGAAGCCCATACCTGGATTAGTGAAACCAGTATTCACGATAAGTTTGGACTCGCCCTCTATCGCCAAAATGGCTTTCAACCATTGGCCTATGTCACTTACTGGTCGATTGATGCTGAGCAAATAGCCGCGCTGGCTAAGAATGAGCCAGATTTACCCAACCTATTGCCGGTCAGCAATGCCGATGCTCAGCTGATCTACCACTTAGAAACTGCATCCATGCCACCGCAGCTGCGTCAGGTCTTTGATCATCAAATTCAAGACTTTCGGACGCGTTCCATTGCTGGGTTGAGATCCCAGCTGCGTCGGTGGTTAGGACAGTCCGAGTCGGTGTCGGCCTATGTATTTGAGCCCCAGCGTAAGGCCGCCATTGGCTACTTTAGCCTGCGGCTTTCCCAGGATGCAGATCAGCCCAACCGAGCAAAGTTAACTGTGCATCCAGCCTATACCTGGCTGTATCCAGAGCTTATGGCCCAGATGGCTCAAGTGCTCCAGGGGGCATCCAACTCCGCCCTCCAGCTAGCCTCCCTAGACTATCAGCCCGAACGGGAAAGCTATTTGCGGGAGATTAATGCTACCGAAGTCGGCCATACAGTGATGATGTCCCGTTCCGTATGGCATAAGGTGCGGGAGTCTAAGGCCGTCTCCATTGAAGGAATACAGGACGTTTTGCAGGGACTCCAACCCTCTGGCAAGGCAATTCCTAGCCGATTTTCATGGGATGCCGCTAGCTCGAGACCGCCCACTGGCAATGACTCTGGCAGTGGCACTATCAGATAGCACCGCATGATTTCTGTACTAGGGCTAGATATTGGTAGCAAGCGCATTGGCGTCGCGGGGTGCGATCGCACCGGTCTAATTGCCACCGGCCTGACCACCATCGACAACAAGTCTTTTATCTACGTTACCGAGCAGCTTCGTCAGATCGTCCGCCAGCGCGAGGCCACCCTGCTAGTGGTGGGGTTACCCTACACCATGGACGGAGCCCTTGGCGCTCAAGCCCGTCGCGTACAAAAATTTACCAAACGACTGGCTAAAGCCCTGGGGCTACCGGTCACCTACATGGACGAACGGCTGACATCGGTAGAAGCCGAGCAGCAACTGCAGGCTGAACGCCGTCCCACCGATAAAAATAAGGGTCTCATTGACCGCCGGGCGGCTGCTATCATTTTGCAGCAGTGGCTGGACCGCTCCCGTAGTTGACCGCCCCTTTGGATGATAATTGTCTAACCCTCTACAGGGTGCACCTACAGAGTGTGCTCCTGCTTGAGACCTCAAGGGCCTAGGCCCCATGAAACCTAACGAATGCCCAATCTAAATCACAACCCTAACCACAGCTCCGATCACTCCCCTGGTTTTCATCAAGGTCAAGAAATCGTGACCCTCACTGACGACAGCAACCACACCTTGGCTTGTTATGTGGAAAAAGCCATTACCCTGAGTGATTCAGGACAAGAGTATCTGCTACTGCTACCCGTCTCTGCCCCGGTTGAAATCTTTAGCTGGCAGGAAGAGGATGATACGTTAGCAGACATCGAAGATGAGGAAATTGACCCACTATTTCCCAGCGCGCGCGCTGTGTTAGCAGAGTTAGACTTGACCTTGCAACGAAGTGCCTATACCCTTACAGCCGTAGGTAATATCCCTGAGGCTGACGACGAGAGTTGTTTTGCGTTAGAGGTGGATGATGACGGGGTTACGGATAATTTTCAAATGTTGGCGCAGTTCTACCATGCGGAACAGCGTTATGTTGCCTGTACGCCCTTAGAGCCTTTGCTATTCTTTGCGTATCGCACGACTGATACGGATACAGTGACATTGCTATCGCCTGAAGAATTTCAGCGATTGCAGCCCCAAATTGAAGACCAGTTGTTTGAAGGGTTGGATTAGTTTTTATACCTTGGTCCAACCGCTTAACAAAGATATCTGAAGGTTGGCCCTGTAGCTAACGAGCCAATATAGCGCACCAAACCAATACACCGATCGGTTCCAAGTATCGTCAACGGTCTGTCTAAAAAAATATGGGTTGTTTAAAGCGAGCATTTTACCTTGGCATTTTTCCAGTGGCGTTGGGCTTGGCGGCTTGGCAAGGGTGGTCTTGGTGGAGCTGGGCCACGGCTCCTGTAGAAGCCAGCAGTGATACCGAGCAGCCGGTACAAATCCAAATTCCATCGGGCACCCCCGCTCAGCAAATTGGTCAAGATTTAGAAGCGGCTGGTTTGATTCGATCTGCTACCGCCTGGAAAGTTTGGAATCGATTACAAGGGGTTCAAAACCGTGAGGGCGGTCTCCAGGCAGGCAGCTATGCCCTCTCACCCACTCAGTCACTCTCGGAAATCGCTGACCAAATCTGGAATGGGGATGTCATTCAAACGAGCTTTACGATTCCAGAGGGATGGAATCGGTCTCAAATGGCAGAGGCACTCGAGGAGCAAGGATTAGTCAGCGCTGATGACTTTTTGCGTTCCACTGAAGAAATTCCCTATGCGCAGTTTCCATGGCTGCCCCAGGGGTTGCCTCACTTGGAAGGATTTCTCTATCCAGATACGTATCAGCTGCCGGGCGACCAAATTGCCGCCGATGACATTGTCGATATTATGTTGCTACGGTTTGAGCAGGTGGCACTGCCCACCTACCAGCAAACAACGACCCCCTACTCGCTAGCGGAATGGGTAAACTTAGCCAGTATTGTTGAAAAGGAATCGGTCGTTGCTGAAGAGCGAGATACCATTGCCGGGGTGTTTGCCCGTCGCCTACGGGAAGGAATTAGCCTAGGATCAGACCCCACCGTAGAGTATGGCCTCGGTGTGACCCAAACCCCAGAAAATCCTTTGACGCTGGCCCAGGTAAACACCCCCAACCCTTATAATACTTACCGTAACCTGGGATTGCCGCCAACTCCGATTGCAAGTCCTGGTATCGCTAGCTTAGAAGCATCTTTAAATCCACCGGATACTGAATTTCTCTATTTCGTCGCCCGCTACGATGGCACCCATGTGTTTAGTCGTTCGCTGGCAGAGCATGAAAGAGCCCAGGGGCAGATTCGCGATCGCGTCGATGCTCAACTGGGGGATGACCTGTAAGTTACCTCTCACCTAATTGGTCTCGTACAGACGTTCCATGGAACGTCTCTCCAACACTAATTTTGGGATCTTATAAAATCCTTATTCCTAGTTGCTAATTCACCCTCATCTCTCATATCCCGACCATGACCTCTTGGGGCCGCCTGTTACAACCTGACCTTGCCCTGGGGGGCTCTATTTTAAAGCTGACACCGGAGCTGATTGCCCAGCATCGTCTCAAGGGGTTGATTTTAGATGTGGATGAAACCCTGGTACCGTTTAAGCAAGCTCAGCCCCTAGAAGATGTGCGCCAGTGGCTGCAGCAAATGCAATCCTTAGTCAGCGTGGTCCTGGTAAGCAACAATCTCAGCCACAGTCGCATCAGTCAAATTGCCGAAACCTTAGGGGTGCCCTTCTACACCGGGGCTGGCAAACCTTCCCGCCGAAAGCTGCGCCAAGCCGTGGCGCTGATGCAGCTGCCACACCATGAAATCGCCATGGTAGGCGATCGCTTGTTTACAGATGTCCTGGGAGGAAATCGCCTGGGGTTGTTTACAGTGCTCGTGGAGCCCATGGTAGACCCCTTAACCCCCATGGCGGCCAATTCGCCTAAGCAGTGTCTGCGCAATTCTGAAATTTGGGTATCCAAGCGTCTTGGTGTGGTTCTAGCGACCAGCGATCATCGCTGATCCGAACTACGATCTCACCCATATGATTTCAGCAACGGTAAATTCTGTGACCGCATCGTCATTTAATTCCCCGACCTCCACACCCTCTGTGAAACCTCAAACACTTGTGGTCAAAATCGGGACATCGAGCCTTACACGCTCGGGTAATCTGCTGGCCCTATCGGTGCTGGCTCGTTTAGTAGAAACGTTGAGCCAGCTACAGCACCAGGGGCATCGGGTGATTTTGGTCTCCTCGGGGGCTGTGGGTGTGGGCTGTGCTCGGCTGGGACTGAGCGAACGGCCCAAAGCCATTGAACAAAAACAGGCCGTGGCCGCCGTGGGCCAAGGGCGGTTAATGCGGGTATACGACGACTTGTTCACCGTGTTAGAGCAGCCCATTGCCCAGGTCTTACTCACCCGCAGCGATTTGATGCAGCGTTCACGCTATGTCAATAGCTATCGCACGTTTCAGGAGTTATTTAGGCTCAATGTCATCCCCATTGTCAATGAGAATGACACCGTGGCTGTAGATGAGTTGAAATTTGGTGATAATGATACGCTCTCGGCCCTGGTGGCTAGTTTAGTAGGAGCCGACTGGCTATTTTTACTCACCGATGTGGACCAGCTGTATTCTGCCGACCCCAGGGCCAATCCCAATGCCGAACCCATTACCTGGGTACCGCACCTGGGGGATTTAAATATCGATGTGGGCGACCGGGGGTCAGCTTGGGGAACCGGCGGCATGATCACCAAGTTAGAAGCAGCTCGCATCGCCACCAGCTCAGGCATTCGCATGGCGATTACCAATGGTCAAACACCTGATAATATTTTGAAGATTTTGGCAGGAGAACCCCTGGGTACTCAGTTTGCCCCCCAGCCTAAACCGAATAATGCCCGCAAACGTTGGATCGCCAACGGTCTACGGCCCAGTGGTCGGCTATATTTGGACCCAGGGGCAGTCTGCGCCATTGGCCAGGATGGTAAGTCGTTGCTATCTGCAGGAATTGCAGCCGTTGAGGGCAACTTTCAAGCCCAGGATGCGGTGGTGCTGTGCGATCGCAACGGCAAAGAAATTGCCCGTGGTCTCGTTAACTATAATCACCATGAACTTCAGCAGATTCGCGGACATCGCTCTAGTGAAATTTTGATGATCTTGGGCTATGACGGTGCCGATACTGTGGTGCACCGAGATAACTTAGTGCTAAATCCTGATCATGCTGACTTAGCCATGAAACCTGTGGCAGAGGATGAGTCGGCTCGTTGAGGTGTTTCTTATGGGATAAAGTCACTGTCTGACAAGGGAAACAACGTTTTTTACCCTTAGAGCCATAAATTTTGTCCTTAAGACCGTATGACTATTTCCATTGTTATAAGTATTTAAATTTTACGATTTTCTCCTATGACTAGTTTAAACACCTCAGATCCATCAATTTTGGTAACCGGTGGTGCCGGTTATATCGGTTCCCATACAGTATTAGCCCTGGAGCAAGCTGGCTATCAGGTCGTTATTTTAGACAGCCTGGAATATGGTCATCAGGATTTAGTACAGCAGCACCTTAAGGCCAAACTAGTAGAAGGTAATACGGCGGACCGCGCCCTATTAGATCAGCTATTTGAACAGTACAATTTTGTAGCCGTGATGCACTTTGCGGCCTATATTGCCGTGGGTGAATCGGTCACCGCTCCGGCGGAGTACTACCGTAACAATGTCTACGGCACGCTCAACCTGTTACAGGCAATGGAAGCTGCCGGTGTGAAGCGGTTTGTCTTTTCATCCACCTGTGCAATTTATGGGCCACCCAAAACCGTACCGATTCCAGAAGAGCATCCCAAAAATCCCATCAGCCCCTATGCCAACAGCAAACTGATGGTGGAAATGATGCTGCAGGATTTCCAAAATGCCTATGGTTTACAGTCGGTTTGTTTTCGCTATTTCAATGCAGCCGGTGCGGACCCCGCCGGGCGTCTAGGGGAAGACCACTCTCCCGAAACTCACCTAATTCCTTTAGTGTTACAAACGGCCCTGGGGCAACGAGACCACATTTCCATCTATGGTACTGACTATCCCACTCGGGACGGTACCTGTATTCGTGACTACATCCATGTAGCCGATCTCGCTGATGCGCACGTCAAGGGGATCCAATACCTGCTCGACGGCGGCGAAACAGCCTTTATCAATTTGGGTAACGGCAGTGGATTCACGGTCCAAGAGGTGATTGAAACTGCACGTCAGGTGACCGGGCATCCGATTCCTGCTGTGGAGTGTGAGCGTCGCCCCGGAGATCCGCCCAGCCTGATTGGCAGTAGCGACCATGCCCGTCAACGCCTAGGCTGGACTCCCCAGTATGCTGATCTAGAAACCATTATTAGCCATGCTTGGCAGTGGCATCAGCAGCGCCACGGCTAGTGGTATAGAAATAGACCTGGAAATAGGATTAACTCTTCCGGAATAAATTAACTATGGCGGTACTGATAAGAAGTATGACAATCAGTGCTTTTGCTACTGGTCATATGACTTTTACATCGCTTTGCCCAACAGTGGCCTTCCGGAAAAATAGATAAACAGGGAAAAGTAAATATATCCCGATAAATCGAGGGATTGAGTGCACTAGAAT
>NZ_JADEXP010000156.1 GCF_015207065.1 Leptolyngbya cf. ectocarpi LEGE 11479
CCCTAACACTAACCATAAAAATTCAAAATTGCTACGTATCAGTCACATCATATTAGTGACTTGAATTTTAGTTATTTAAGCCTTCAAACGTAAAAGGAAGCTAATGCCCAAGTCATTGGTTTATCTCTCAAGCCGCCGCCTCTACGAAGCTTTTACAATAAAACTAGCCCAGTGCCAAGATCGCAGCAGAGGACAAGACCCATGGCAACGCTGACCATCGAAATATCCGATGACTTAATGGAGCAGCTTTCTCCATTTAAAGATCAGCTGCCTGAATTATTGCGTCGTGGGCTTCAGCCGTCGATATTACCGGCTCAAGTCTATCGCTACATCCTCAACTTTCTAGCCAGTCAACCCACACCTGAAGAAGTTTCAAACTTTCGCCCCACTCCAGAAATGCAAGATCGATTAAGGTACCTACTGGATCGCGAACAGGCTGGCAAATTGAGCATAGATGAGCGCCAGGAACTCAAGGAATATGAGAGTATTGAACACCTAATTGTGATGCTAAAGAGCGGAAATCTACTAAACATTGATCAGAATAACCCTGATTGACTAGTTGCGGATATGGCAGTAAGTCAACAGTCTAAATTTCATTTATATCAATAATTTTGAGGTTTATTAAAATAAAATGGACTAAAAATGGACTAAATTTTCAGCTTGTTTTGAGGTCGTTTCTTGAGTAATGCGGACATTCCGCAGTTGAGTCAGCACATCAAATAATATTTCTGGCAGGGAACGCCCAGAAACCTGAGTATCTTCAGTCGTTCAGGTGAGAGGTTAGAGACCTGAGGTTGGGCATCAATCTAGACCAGATGAGAGGATATTAATTTCGTCTACCAATAACTTTGGTAAGTCATCCTGTCATGCGACGAAGAAATTTGTCCGATTTGTGGGGTGCAAATCAAGGTGCTGATGCGCTGCGTTGAGGTTAGTAATCGCTTTGGTGACCGCCAGCGTTTGAGTTATCCAACTCAACTCTAGGAATACATCTTGATTTTTAGTATAGGGGACTAACTGGCTGTCTGGGATTTACCTATTTAGCAGGTTCCTGTTTAACCTGTGTGCCGTCTAAATCAGTGCGATATTGCCAGGTTTGATCACCATCCGTCACACTAACAGCCCAGCCTGGCGTCATCATCTGGGCACAAAATTCACCGGGACCACTCAAGCCAAGGCAAGCATCGGGCCAGTCCGCCGCTTCACTTTTAACAATACTGAGGTTTTCCGGGGCCACACTTTTTTCTGTGCCGATCGCCTTCAAAATAGTTTGCTGCAACTCTGACGAGAGAGATTCTTCAGACATATTGACGATTTCCTCAGGACTAGACGGCTCAGGGCTGGAGGTAGGACTTGGTACAACGGGCTGTTCAGCTCTAACACAGCTTGTAATAAGCAGTAGCGCTAAGGCTAGGATTAACACAATTTGTTGCATTTGTAACCTCCTGGGTGGCTGATTCTGACTGAATCGAATACCTTGGGGTAGGCGAGTAGGAACTATTCAAACTTATGCTGAATAGTCGTATATCGTCATCGCTTTGCGCAAAAGAGTTTAGACCTGATGTCTGTTTACCATCGGGTAACTGGTTTAGGTCATGCAAAAAAACAGTCACTTTGTCTGATGGGTGTAATGGGGATAAACACTATCGGGTTTGAGTTGAGGGCAGGCTAGCTGTGTTGGGACTCGGATGCGATTAAGGCTCTGGTTCACCATACATGTGCCAATATCTGCTCCATCTGTGTAGTTCTTTGAAAGTTGTTACAACTTAGATTCCTATGAAACGGTTTTACTTTGCTTTGGTGGGGCTAGGGGTAACCTTGGCGTTGCTATGGGGTTCTCTCTTTCCGGTGGGTGCGATCGCACAGAAACCCACTAAGCCAGACCAGCAAACATTTGCCGTGGGGGAATTTGACTCCATTATTCTCGACTTTCTAGAAACCCCTGATGTCCTATCTAGCCTGACGACATCTCTCAAATCCTTGGGTCAACAATTCAGCCTCAGCCCCGTGCTGAATAGTGACTTTTCCGTGGCGGATAATCTTTATATTGTGTCCGGCAATCAAGCCATCCTGGACAAACTGAAAAACTCCAGCTGGGCAGCTCAAACAGAATACATTGAACCTAACTATATCTATAGCCAGTCGTCGATGCCGGTGAATGACCCGGATTACGCCAAGCAGTGGAACCTCAAACAAATTAATGCCCCCGGCGCTTGGAAACGGGGTGTCAATGGCCAAGGGGTAACCGTCGCGGTGATTGATACGGGCATTAGCCAGGGGCCGGATCTGAAAAAGACACAGTTTGTGTCTGGGTATGACTTTGTCAATGATCGCGAAAATGCGATCGATGATAACGGCCACGGTACCCATGTGGCGGGCACCATTGCCCAGTCTACGAATAATCGCTACGGCGTGGCAGGGGTGGCCTATGGCGCGAAACTAATGCCTCTCAAAGTGCTGAGTCGCTCTGGCGGCGGCACCGTTGCCGACATTGCTGAAGCGATTCGGTTTGCGGCGGATCATGGAGCTAACGTAATCAACATGAGTTTAGGCGGCGGCGGTGACTCTAAGCTGATGCGCGAAGCCGTTGACTATGCCCATAAAAAAGGTGTGGTGATTGTGGCGGCGGCGGGGAATGAAAGTGTGGGCAGTGCTTCCTATCCGGCTCTATATCCCAATGTGATTGCCGTTTCTGCCGTTGGTCCCGATCGACAAAAAACCTCCTATTCCAACTACGGTACAGGTGTAGATATTGCTGCCCCCGGTGGTGCCACCCGCAGCAACGAGCAGGATGGCATTTTGCAAGAAACTATTAATCCTCGCTCCCCCAGCGCATTTCAGTTTAAGTATTTCCAGGGCACTAGCATGGCTGCCCCCCATGTGGCGGCGGTGGCGGCTCTGGTGAAATCCCGTCGACCATACCTATCGCCAGATCAGGTGTGGGATGTGCTCAAGTCCTCGGCCCAACCAGTGAAGAGTGACAGTCAAAACTACTTTGGGGCCGGATACCTGGATGCGGCCAAAGCTGTGGGAGGCGGCATTCCTATTGCATTTAACCCTCTGGCCATTCGCTGGGTTGACATTGGTCTGAAGCTGCTAGCGGCAGCATTACTGACCTGGTTGCTCATCCCCCGTGAGGGTAGCTTTAGTCCTTGGAATGTAAGTTTTGCCTTGGGTGTGGTGCTGGGCAGTGTCGGTCTGTTTGTTTTACCCGCTATCAGCATTGCCAATGTGCCCCAATGGCTATTACGCGCGCTGGGCAGTTCCATTCCAGAATTGGGGGGAGCCGTGATGAATCAATCTACGCTTAACCCGATTTTTGCCAGTCTTCTGATTCCCCTGGGGCTGATGTCCGCTTTCATTAGTCACCGCATGTTCAAATGGGTGGTGCTGGGTATCTCCATTGGTATGACGGCATTTATGGTGATCGCAGCGTCGGGGTCTCCCACCCTTTGGCTAATTGGCACCGGTCAGTGGGCTCGTTTATTTTTGCTGATGAATGCTGTGCTCTGTATGTTCATCACCTATCTGTTTATGAAGGTGGCGGCGGATGATGGTGCCCCGGCAGTTTCGAATAATCAGCGTTAGAAGACGGACTGGTAAGTTAAGCCATTTACCTAGATCTACAAAAATAGGGCTGTGACTTGATTACATTGAACCGAATAGTCACAGCCCGTTTGGATCTAACGGACATTCCGCAGGTGAGTCAGCACATCAAATAATATTTCTGGCAGAGAGCGCCCAGAAACCTGAGTATCTTCAGTCGTTCAGGTGAGAGGTCAGAGACCTGAGGGTGCTCATCGAGCCAGACCAACTGCACTAGGATGTAACCGTTGCTGCTTGCCAATAGTCGAATATGACTCAAAATCGTGCGATCGCACCAGTCAAACTTTACTAATCAGCGTCTGCAGCTAACTCATTCAAAAACGAGCAGAAATCATCAATATCTGACCTGAATGAGCTGTAGCATTGAGGTAGCTCTCCAACCAGCTCGCGCAGACGCGATGGCCTTAGTCGTAATCATCCTCATCTCGCTCAACAGCCTTGGTTAAAAGATTCTGAGCGCGTTCAACAATGTGCTCTAGATCAGCTAGTTCAGACTGTAATCGAGCCGCTAATGCTGTCGTATCTGCATTCATAGCTCTAAGTGCGCCCTCTCAATTTCATCCAAAAAACCGGTAAATCAAGATCAGAGTTTATGTGGGTGTTTTGCCAAGCAACCATGGAACCAAACACAACTACCTTCTGAGCCTGAAACTCATTCTTTAAAATTTCAGCTGCTTGGTTAGCAATAGACAATACCCATTGATGCCTGGTTCGTAGCTCATGCGCTTTCTTCGCAGACCGCTTTTGCGCTGACTTACGATATAGACTCATTTTTTTAGCATCAAACCTAGACATCACAAAACCTAAGTGAGGCGATTAACTTATAGGGCAGCAGCTTCAGCTGGAATAGGTATTTCAATTGTAAACTCTGTTCCTTTTGCTTCACTAGACTGACAGTACAGTTTTCCCTGATGTTGGGTTACCACAATTTGATAACTAATAGCTAACCCCAGGCCAGTTCCTTCGCTACTTGATTTTGTCGTAAAAAATGGTTCAAACAAATGCTTTTTCAAGTCTGGCTTGATGCCTACCCCATTATCAGCAATGCGGATCATAATAGTGTGATTTACAACTGCCGTATGAATCCGGATTACAGGATCGGCTGACTGCTTGCCAATACATTCATCTATAGCATCAATCGCATTGGTCAGGAGACTCATAAAAACTTGATTGAGCTGCCTAGGACAGCATTCAATTTTCGGTAGAACTCCATAGTGTTTAATGACCTGAATCTCAGAGCGCTTGGTCGAAGGCCTCAGCCGATGCGATAGCAGCACTAGAGTGCTATTGATACCTTCATGGAGATCGGCAACTTTTTTCTCTGATTCTCCTAGACGCGAAAAATTTCGGAAAGAACGCACCAGCTCCTGAATCCGTTCACTACCCGTTTGCATAGAACTCAAGAGATAGGGTAAATCCCGACGAATAAAATCAAGATCGCAGGCTACGATTGCCTGCTGAATTTCAGGCGTCGGCTTGGGGACAACCTGCTGATAGCAGCTGATCAGCTCTAGTAGTTGATGGGTGTAGTTGGCAATATGGCTAACGTTACCAACAATAAAGGTATTAGGATTGTTAATCTCATGGGCAATTCCTGCAATTAATTGTCCCAAAGAGGACATTTTCTCACTCTGAACTAGCTGCGCCTGAGTTTGTAGGAGACTCTGCAGCGCTGCCTCTAGCTCTGCAGTCCGATGTTCTACGCGTAATTCGAGTTCTTCGTTGAGCTGTTGTAGCTCGAGAGTAGCTTGTTGTCGCTCTAGCTCTGTGGCTGCCCGAGCTGCAAAAATTTTTAGGATACTTTTGTATAGCTGACTCTCCAAAATGGAATCGCTGTCTATAACCAATAAATTTCCCAGAATTTTGCCGTCTGTAGCTTTCAGACAAACTCCCACGTAGCTACTGGCTTCTAACGCTGATAAAACAGGATGGTTAGGGAAAATATCTTGAATTCCGCTAGGACAGTAATACTCATCTTTAGTGAGTACAATTCCACAAGGCCCAGATATCGGATTATAAGTGATGCTTGGCTGTAGCTGGCCATCGCAAAAAAGGCCTAACGTTTGCAGTTGACCGTCCTCCAACAGCTTGCTGACGGCACAATTGCGTACATCTAATGCTAACGCTAGATTTTCTACTAATGCCGAAAAAAATGCATCTCCAGTGACCGAGGCTGTCCCTTGCACGACCCTCTGGATCATGACCTCTAAAGAATGATTAGGCTGGGCGGTTGAAGGTGGCGTCAAATTGCCGGTCATAGCCGTCTATCATTTTGACCAAAATTCATGCTTATACACCCGCTAATCAGCCTATTCATTATAACCTGCGCCTACACGGCAAGCTGACTTAACATGAGACTGAGTCGCCTTAAGTAAGACTCATTTTGAGATTAAAAATCTTATTTTAAGACTAACTTTGACTATACTTTGTCTCAACTTAAGAATACCTGCCTTGGTGTAAGTCTATCGAAAATTTAGCTAATCTCAATTCAAGAATGCTTTGTCATGGTGAACTACCTGTGGCCCCCCGACCTTATTTGACCTTGGTAACCCGCCAGCTGAGTTTCAAATTTAGCCAAAAGTTCCATAGGGTGACGACTGCGATCGCAATTAGATTAGCTAGGTAAGCATAGCGCTGACCAAAAACAACGTTATATAAAAAATTCAGCGTCAAGACATTGAAGATCAGGCCGGACAGACAGATAAGATTAAACTTTAAGAAGCGTCTGAACCGGGCTCCCCACCCCTTTTGCTTTTGGGCAATATCAGAAAATGTCCAAGCATCATTCCAAATAAAATTATTAACAATGGCCACTTCTGCTGCCAAAATCTTGCTGCGGGTAAGATTTAAGCCCAGCGTGGTGTGTAGCAAATACAAAACAGCCATATCCACAAACACTCCGCTCAAGCCCACCAGGCCAAACCTGACAAAGCGTTTGAGTGGAAACTTTTGACGTAGACGAGCTATCTTCCCTCGAGAACGTAGCCGGACTAAGTGGTGAAGATAATCAATATACTGCTTCCAGGTAACCTTACTTTCACCGGCTGTGCGCTCTTGAAAAACATAACCCACCTCAGCAATACTGTTGATCTTTCCCCGACCAATCACTTCCAAAAGAATTTTGTAGCCTTTAGGATTAAGCGCATGATTTTGGATGGCATGACGTTGAACCATAAAATAACCGCTCATGGGATCGCTAACTCGCCCCACTACAGTTGGTAAAATCAACAATCCCAGTAACTGAGCGCCACGGGACAAAAAACGCCGAATAATACTCCATTCACTCACACCACCGCCATCCACATGACGGCTGGCAACAGCTAAATCGGCTCCACCACGAACCGCAGATAACATCTGCAATAGCACTTCTGGCGGATGCTGCAAATCACCATCAATAACACCCAAGACCTGCCCCCGCGAAACTTGCCAACCTCGAATAACAGCAGATGATAATCCTCTTTCTTGCTGCCGCCTCATCACCCGTAGCTGTGGATAGGAGTGGCTCAAATTATGGGCAACTTTCCAGGTCCCATCTGGACTGTCATCATCCACAAAAATCAACTCATACTTACCTGGAATTTCACGATCTAATAGATTCGTCAGTTGACTGACAATGGATTTAACATTGCTACCTTCGTTATACGTTGGGATAACTACAGACAGCAGCATGGGCTGTGTCCAAGTGGGCTCTGACAAATCTGACGACAAATCTGACAACGTTGTCTGCCCATTTATTGGCTCGTCTTGATGTAATCCTGGTTGCGGTAATCCTGTAATTAACAGGGGGCCTATCGGAACAGGCACTAATAAAGAATAAGAACTTTCATCAGATATAGAATTTCCCGTAGACGGTGTAGCGTGATTCATAATAAATGACTTTCTAATACATGCCTACTGATTAGGTTGACTAGGTTGACTTAGAGTTGCAAGACTGTTGCCAGGGTTGGGTTGCTGTAGTTGTTTGATTTTGGCCAGGGGGAACAGTTCTCTCGTCTATGAAAGAAACATCTACGCTTTTAAGTTGTTGATTGCTGGCGTTATGATCGTTCCAATGGCGACAAATATATTGACCATAGTAGGGATAAAGATGTTTACCGAGTGCACGGTTGAGATTAATAAAATACGTGCGCCATTGTAGATTTTTATAGATAGTTTGTCGCTGAGCCAGGGTAGGTTTATCGGTAGAAATAGCCTGTTTGGGTTGCAGTAAGTTTACGGTGCTGCCATCTTCTAAAGTGCCTGTGACAACATACCAGCCATCATCACGGGGAGGGCTGGGTGAAAAGATGCTCCAGGATTGATCTAGTCTTGCCGCCTGCATCGGTAGATTTAGCCGATTAGCGGTGCGGCTATGGGTAATTCGTCTGAGCGCACGGATGACTGGATGAGCACTATCAACAAAGGCATAGTGATGGGTGATACTGCGAACATTCCAGATAGAGATGAGCATTAGCAGAACTGTTGCTAGGCCGTTGCCAAACCATGACGGCTCAACAGAAAAAGCCTTAAAGGTGAAGGGACGGGTGAATAGGCCAGCCCGGCGACGGTTATTAGCAATCGTTTCATAAAAACGCGTACCTGCATTTAGGATGGGTGACCACTGGAGCAATGGAGCAAAGATTCGAAAGACAGGCGAGAGGCTACAGACATAGGCGATCGCTTCAAACTTGTAGTGATACTTGCTTCTCCAATCGACGACAACCCAGGAGTTATGGCGCTCCATAGCTGCAAAAATATCAGGATCGCTTTGTGTAGTGCGGAGGGGGGTATCCGGCAACAGTAAAAACGTACGAATTAGGTGCACGACCTTTTTACAGAAGCCGCAGTCGGCATCATAGTTAATGACCAACCCCTGTTGCTCAGGGCCATAACAACGCTTGGTCCACCGCTCCCACGTGGATGTGGGAATAAATGCAAGCCAGGTAACAATGCTCAGCGCTGGAAAGATCCCGAGATTAAGCGTCAGCCCAAACCCCAGATGCAGCAAAATAAAGGTGACAATGGCGATATTGCGAAACAGATCGCTTCGGTAAGGCACAAACAAAAATAGGGGACCTATCCACTCTAGTACCAGTGTAAAAAAGGTAAGTATGGGTAGTAAGGCCCCCAAGTGCAAAAGCCATGCTCCGAGGGGGGTTACATACTGATCAAAGCTTAAAGAGTAGTAGACTGCACTGCCTTCAGGCCACCAGGTGGGACTGGTCGTTTTAAAGAAGGCGGAGAACATGTATATGAAACTCTGCTGAACCATGAGGGCTACGGTCGCCACCCCAAAAAAACGTTTAGGTAGGGGGCGAGAGGCCGTATTGAGGGCACTGTCAACGGAATATTTAGCGCCAAGGGGGAGAAACATCGCCCAGAACATGATCGCCCGGAGGACATCATCGGCAGCAAAGATCAGGGCCGGATTCCGGTTATGCAGAGAGACGATCAGGGCCCAGGAGCCTATGGTTACTAGACGGGTTTTGTACCCTAACAATAGGGCCAGGGCCAGGGTAGCTGCTATTAGAAAAAGGAGGGCCTGGGTCCAGGTCTGCCCGCCCATGAGGTGAAGTGACCAGTAGCCATCAGGTAAAATTTCAGCCGCTGCTTGGCGGGGTAATACCCCTGCATCAGTATAGTGGGCAACCATATCACCCATACGGGTGAAGAGATCGGCCAGGATAACAAACGCCAGTCCAATGCGCACCAAGGCTAATGATCTAAGATCTAGGCCATAGCGTTTTTCCAAAAATCTAGATCGGGGGCCAGAGCGGAAGTTAGTATCGACCATGGAACAACGGGGACAAAAAGGGGCAGAGCACTAGCGGAACGATTGCGGAACGATCACTGAGCCAGTAGTAGTTGCAGGTCTTGGGCTAGGGCTTGCGATCGCAACCTACGCGCCTCAGGAGTTAAATGATAATGGGTATCCGCAAACAGAGCCGAGTCAGACTGAATATTGAAAGTCTCAGGGTCGTAAATCAAAGGGGCGATGTCTGATAGGGCTGCTGCTGTAGCCTGAACATTTTCCTGGGTATCTATATCACTGGCATCGCCATAAACCCAGGGCAGCGCCAATAACAACGTGGCTCCGTTAGCCTCTACCTCCCTACGAAACTCGGCAATCCGGTCGAGGGCATGGGGCGTAGCAGGACTCTGAATTTTTAGCTGCCACCATTTACCAGTGCGGGTCTTAGTGACCGTTGGATCTCCCAGTGCGGTCAGTGGATCATCATAGTAGCCGCTCACCTTTCCCAAGGTAGCCAGCTCTGTCGAGGACTTGATCACGGCTCGTAATGAAGGCACCCCCAACATCACCACGCTTTGCGCTAGCTGTCTTGGCGGCATGTCTCCCGTAAATGGCTGTCCCGTGGCCAGGGCAAAGGCTCCAGAGCGTTCCCCCAGCCCATTTTCATGACCTAACAGCAGATATTCCGGAATCAGCAAGACCGTATCTCCCGGCCTCACCTCGGATAAGACACTGGGCAGGATCAGATTTAACCCCACTGGACCATCAATCCCCATATTGATCACCGGTAGCCCCAGTTCAGCCTGAAGTACCTCCGCGTTAATGGTGTAGTGGGCTCCTGATCCTCCGGTGACAATGAGCTTAGGAGACTCCATCGCCTGGGCCAGTGCCACTTTCCGTTGGTACAGAGCGCGCAGCCATGTGGTTTCACCCCCACCATAAACGTTGTAAAGGGTGCCAGCGCCCCAGGCTAAACCGGCGACCATGGCCCAGCTCCATAGTTTCAGTGCTGCTTTCATCTGGCGGATGTCTCCCTTTACATCGCTACACTCTAAAACTCAAAATAAATAAACTCGGATGGAATATTAGCGGCGAAGAGAATCGTTAGCACTAACAATAGCTTGGATACCCAGGGCAGTAAAAAAAGCTCATACTCTAGAGAGCGTTCTTGCCAAACTGCGATATGCTCTACCAGTAAAAAAATACCTGCCAATAACAGAGTCAGCCCCAAAGCAAGGCCTTCATTTAGACTGAACTGACTTAAAGCGCTGCCGAGATTAGCGAAGGAATAGGCCCAGGGTGTGATCAGAGTGAGTAACTTGGTGACCAGGCGAGTTGTATTTAACTCCATAAAAAACAAACACCCTAGAACCACTGAGCCAAACGTTAATGCCCACGACATAATTTGAGGGCGCTTAACATACCGGCTAATCACTTTTTGAAATGGACGCCCCGTGTAGCGTAGCAATAGCAGCAGGGCACCATGATAGACGCCCCAGAGAATAAAGTTCCAGGAGGCTCCATGCCAGAAACCCGATAGGGTAAACGTAGCAAATAGAAAAGCCGGAGCCCAGGCTTTTCGAGACCCCATCAAGGGCAAAAACACATAGTCACGAAACCAGGTGCTCAAGGAAACATGCCAGCGTCGCCAAAACTCATTGATACTTTGGGAGGTGTAGGGCGCTAAAAAGTTTACGGTCAGTCGTATCCCCAGCACCCGAGCAATGCCGACGGCCATAAAGCTATAGCCGGCAAAATCAAAATAGATGCGCAGGGTAAATAAAAACGCATAAAACCAAACTAACCAGGCATTGCTTGCCTCTTGCAGATCGATATAGGGGGCAATATTGTCCGCCAGGACAAACTTCATAAATAACCCCAGGGACAGCCATCGCAGTCCCCAGTCCCAGTTCTCAGCTGTAAACTTAAATCTAAAGTTAGAAATCTGAGGCAGTAGGGCCGAGCGTCGTTCAATGGGACCGGCCACAATTTGAGGAAAAAAGGCAACAAAGTTGACATAGTCCATAAAGGCGATGGATTTCTTCCGGCGAGCCTTTAAAGAATCGACGACGAAAGCCACCATTTGAAACGTATAAAACGAAACCCCAGGCGGAATACCCCCAAAAACAGGGAGTGGAAATTGCGATCGCCAATTGCCTGGAACAGCGACAGCAAGCCCCAAAATATCCTCAACAAAGAAGGTTAAATATTTAAAGTAGACCAGCACACCCACATCAAAAATGACCAGCAGCGTAGCAATCAGCCGTTCCTGTTGGGGTGGGCGGGTAATCATCCACCTCACCATCCAATAGTTGAGCAGGATCTGAACTAGAAAAACGACAAAGCTGGTGGCGCTAGCATTAAAGAACAACAGCAGGGATAAGGCCGCAATACCCACCGTGTCAAAGACGCCGCGCCAAAGGTTAAAAGTCTGTCCAATGAAACGTACAGTAAAAAACGGTACGCAAAATAGGAATAAGATCCACCAAAAGGAAAATTCAGAAAAATTCAAACCGGCCTCTCCTTAGTACCGTTGACCCTAGAGAGCACTGGGATCGATAGAGACCTCAAACTCATCCACTAAGTAGGTCGCTGCTTTGGCAATGGTAGGATAATCCCACAAAAGTGTAGAGGGTAGCTCCAAATCAAGCCAGTCTTCTAAATCGGCCACCAGGGTAACCGCATCAATAGAATCCAATCCGTAGCGGGTCAGAGGTTTGGTAACATCTACCGTGGCTGGATCCAACGAAAGCACATCAGCAAGCTGGTGGATGAGCCAGGTTTGAATCGCTTCAACAGGTGAGGTAGTGGATGGATTTTGAGTTGTAGAAGATGTCATAGTGGTGATTTAACTAAGTTAGAATTTTAAACAAAGTCCCCAGGGCTAAACCTGCAGAGCTGTCGCAGCGGATGCGACTGGAGCCGGAGCATCCGCAGAATTATTTGCAGATGCCAGTTGAAATGGCACAATGGAAAACATTTTGTCAGCTGCGTGCAACCGTAACAATTCCTCCGCTAAGGTTTCGTAATCGGCCAATGGGACTGCTGGCCGATCAGGCGTAAGCTGGGCTAGCAATCGATCAGCACATAGGATCAGCCACGTTCCTTGGGCAAAGAAATCTCCCAGCTGGCTCCGATTATAAAGCCACATATGTAGACAGGCGGCGGCAGCATGGATATAGCAGTATCGTTTAGCCTCTTCAAAGGCTTCAAAGGATTGATCGTGGCCGTGTTCGAAAGAGCCATTGGCAATCGCTTCATCCTGCTTGTCTAAGATGGTTAGGAACTGTCGATACTGCTGTTTGAGGCAATCTAGAACCGCAGTATCGACATCAAGGGGTTGACTCAGGGCCGCTACTGCTGATTCTAAGCCCTGGATCACATCGTCTGCCCCCCGGCTCATGAGGTCTAGTTTACTGGGGTCGAATTTAGGCAGCTCTGTCGTTAGATCAAAACTGTTGCGCAAGCGTTTTTGGAGAGCTGCCAAATCCTTCGGTTTACGACGGCTGCGACCTTTGGCTAACTGTCGTCGCTGTAAAATTAAAGCATGGAGATTGACGACTGAGCTACCATCAAACACGCTGATGATGGAGCTGTCCCGCAACATTTTTTGGAAGACGCCGCAGTCATGCTCGTCACGCATATAGAACCTGGCCCCCAGCACCACTGAAATCTCCTGCTGCATTTTTTCCAGGGTCACAGGCACAAAGTACTTATCGACGGCTGACCAGACGCTAAACTGTCGCGGGGCCACATGAAATCCACGGGCAGCTGCAATATTGACACAGTCACAGGTCAGAATATCCAGAAATCCATTGACTAGCACACGACGGGGATGGGGCATCTCCCAGACGGTCTTGCCATAGATTTTACGGTTCAAGGCAAAATTGAGCGTGGTGCGCAGACAGGTATCGGCAGAACCTTGGGAGAAGGCTGCACATAGAGCACGGGTAATCTGAAATCCTTTTAAGGCGAGTTCTAAACCCTGTCCCTCTTTGCCTAAAAGCATGGTCTCAGGGACAAAACAGTCTTCAAAATAAATGCCGCTCATGTCGGCGCCCCGAATGCCATGGGTCTTGATTTTGGCATTGTTCCCAAACTGACTGGGATCAATGTCCCGTTTGTCTACCATAAACAGGGACAGCCCCCGGTTGCCACCTTGTTCATCAGTGCGGGCGAGGACAAAGGTGATGTCTGATCGAGTGGCTCGGTTAATGGGCCATTTCTCACCGGTTAGGCGATAGCCACCCGGAACCTTCTTCCCAATGACGCTGCCACCGACTAGATCGCTACCATGCTCGCGTTCAGAGTAGGCTAAGCACATGGTGCCTTGCTCATCTTGCATAATCTGAGCCAGCGTTTGCTTTTGCTTGTCCGTACCCGCCATCCAGGTCAGGAAGGACCAGAACATGGTGGTAAATGCGATCGCAATATTGAGATCGCGGCGAGCTAAAACTCGCACAAAAGCAACAAATTCCTCAAAAGAGGTGAATTTACCACCACAGTCCGTAGGAATGTAATAGTGCTGTAACCCCCAATCGTAGAGCCACTTAACCTCAGCTTCCGGAAAACTCTCTTGTTCATCTAGAAC
>NZ_JADEXP010000157.1 GCF_015207065.1 Leptolyngbya cf. ectocarpi LEGE 11479
GTGCTCATCCAAAACACGGCATTTGTCAGATTGAAAGTGTTAGAGACATGTCTCTATAGCTAGCGGGGTAACACAACGACGGTGTCCAATAGATCGATGCCCATCAATTGAATGATGGCATGGACTAAGGGGCCAGATTGCTGGTTGGTAAAGCCATGGCGATTGAAGCTAAATAGTGCGATCGCAGCCAACACCCCAACCAAATCAGTCCTGAGTTTTTTATCAGTTTCTAACTGCTGCAAAGATTGAACCAACCTATTATTAGCAAACCTATAGCGTTTCAACTGCTCTGCATCTATAGGTAAGAGACTCTGGCAGTTTGGCATCTCTAAGCCGACCAAATTTACAGCATATGATATCCTTCGGGCTGGAATTAGTGCCCCCAGTCTGAGCCAAGCCTGATACAGTCCTAATTCATCAGAAACAGCGCAGCCAAACAGATGATGAAACACAATCAATAAAAGCTGGGTCGATGACAACATATTTATAGATGGTTCAGCCCTACGTCGCTCTAACCAGATTGTTGTATCTTCATCAAGGTACTGATTTACCACCCCCATGGCTTCATCACTAAGTTGGATGAAATGCTCATATAAAGAGTAATTCATAAAAGTTGATCGATGCCTCTGTAATTTAGACAACACCCAGACCTAATTCCACGTGATAGCGTCTCCTTAAGGTTGTTCAGGATAACGCAGTTTGTTACCATCTTTAACTAGAAGCCCCTGCCACAGGTATCTGTCTAGCAGTTCCCATAACGCTCTGGATTGGGCCTCAATTATATCTTCTCGCGCGATAATCAATCCTGATTTTGGCAGCCCAGGAATTTTCAACTCAGTCATGATTCGGACCGTATAGTGTTCTGGATCATTGAGTAAAATCCAGATACTCGTCATGGGTATGTGTTGAAAATCCAAAATTGCGCATTGGCGTAGATCCGTCTTTCCATCAGGACTAAATTCACGCGTATACTCAACACTGACATTCCAATAATTTTCTTTTAGCGTTATTTGTCGTGAGCCAATACCAAATAATCCCTTTTGAATTCGCTTAGTGATTCGAAAGTTAGGTCCACAATGAGCTTGTGCAAATTGTGTTAAAGTTGCCGATGCTTGTTGTAGTAATTCTTCCATTTTGATTTGCTTCAGTCATGCTGTACCTTGACCATGTCATGGAGGAGGCTGATAGGAAGAAGGTAAAGGCTGCTTCAATTCGAAGAAGTTGGCATAGTAGTAAACATCAGCAACGCTGAGAATGTCTTCCATCTTCAGGTTTGTTAACTGGTTAGCCACTTGAGCAGCCGATATTTGATTAACGTTAGGTGTATTGTTCATCATGGATTGGACCTGAATCAATAAGATTGAGACTTCTTGGTTCCTACAGAGAAAAGTCCTTCGAGTCTCTTTATTTACTTATCAAGTGAAGTATTAGCTTTTTTGCAATAACTCCAAATATTTTTTTTGAGCGACCTGTTGCATAATTTTGGTGATTACCCCTGATAGGTTCTTTAGAGGCTACGAACCATCGTTCCTTGAAAGAGCGATAATGCTTGATGAACAAACCACAGAAACACATTCAAACCCTAATCGATGAGGCGTGTCGTCATCCAGTGGGCAGCAGCATCCGCCAAAAGCGGCTGACACAGATTGTGCGGCTGATTTCAGACCAGCTCTGGAAAGAAAACGTTTCCTATTATCAAGATGCGTTACAAAAGACCTGGATCTACTTTTGTAACAATCTGTGTGAAGCAAAAACAGGGCGTGTCTACGATCCACAAAGAGCAAGCGTTGTCACTTGGTTAAATGCATATCTGAAACGTCGTTTGCAAGATGAGGCCATTGATCGTGCAGACAAAGACAATATAACGGCTAAACCGCAACCAAATTTGGCAGGAGAAGCTGGGGTGTCGATTGACCCGATTGATCGTTTGCCAGCTAAACCCGATATTCCCCCAATGCTTAAAGAGGTAATGCAGTGGGCTGAGACAGCACCGCAGCTGCAGCAGATTCATATTACAGGGCATCCCAATATTACTGGTCGCTTGCTAATTCTCAAACGCTTGCCTCCTGAAATTCCATGGAAAGTTCTGGCAGCGGAGTTGGATGTCTCAATTGGGACACTGGCTAGCTTTTATCAGCGTCAGTGTATGCCTCTTTTACGAGAATTTGGACGAGAACAGGGTTATCTATAGCGATCGCAAACATCAAATAAGCAGTGTGACAAAAAACAGGGACCATCATGAGTAAGCCGTTAGACCAAATTTATGCAGCAGCCGTGCCATTACCGATTCCACATGAGGCTCGCCAGACGGCAGAGCAATTTGCAGCTAATCAATCCTCGCCGGAAAAAGCCAGACAGGTATATCGCAATACGCTAGCGGTCTGGGTGATGAATGATTATTTCCATATGTTAGGTATCGCCACCGATTTGGCCAGTAGTGATAGCTGGAATCCGGCAGTGCAGCTGATGGCCGATGTCGCCGATCTGGTGCTCCCAAGCTTAGGACGATTAGAGTGCCGCCCTGTCTTAGCCAATGCCACAGTCTGTGATATCCCCCCTGAAATATGGACATTACGGGTGGGCTATAGTGTCGTGGCGCTGAGTGAAGACTTACAAACGGCTCGAATATTAGGTTTCATTTCTACTGTCACCGATGAAACTTTGGTCCTACAACAGCTCAGCCCGCCAGAAGCACTGATCGATCATCTCCATGCTCTACGACAACCCCAAGCCGTTCCTGAGACGGTTCAACAGACAGCACAACCAGTAGCCACATTGAGCCAGTGGTTCGATAACATTGTTAACACTGGCTGGGTTGATGCGGGTTGGCAAACGATTGAGGACTTACTCGCTACAGCTACCCTGACGCCCCAGTTTAGCATGAGAAGCAAGGCGCTTAATACGCTGACTGATGGGCCTGATGCGGGATTACGCAAGGGGAAACTGATCAATCTGTCGTTACGGTTGGGGTCTGAGCAGGTTTTACTACTGATCCGTTTACAATCTCAAGCCATCGACCAGATTCATATTGGTGTCCAGGTTTATCCAGTTAACCGCCCCTATTTACCCGCCAACTTAGAATTGCTGATCTTAGACGAGTCAGGCGAAGTGTTTATGCAAGCCCAGGCGCGGCAGGCAGATAATTACATTCAGCTACAGTTTAGTGGGACGCCAGGAGAACCTTTTACGACTCAGACTAAATTGGAAAACATATGTCACGCAGAACAATTTGTTGTCTAGGGCGGGTGCATGAAAAAGCGCGTTACCTTAAAACTGAATGATGGCAGTTTGGAAACAGGCTTCTTGGTCACTCTACAAATTGGTGACGAGGGCGCAATCCCCACGAGTGAAATTTTGGGTCGTTTGCCAGCTGCGGCAGAACTGCGGTCACTTTATCTGCGCTGGCAGGCTGCCTATCGGCAATTAGGCGGTCTCCATACCTTGCGACTGGGTGCGAGTCCGGATGCGTTTCCCACTAATGTGTCCTATACGGAGGACTGTCAGCATCTCGCCGATGAACTACAACAGGTTTTCAATCAGTGGTTACAGTCAGAATCATTTCGTCCGGTACAGGATAAACTGCTGGAGCGATTGAACTCAGACGATCCGATCCGACTGATTGTGCAAGCCCAGCAGGATGTAGTGCAGCGTCTGCCCTGGCATTTATGGAATATTTGCGATCGCTACCCCAAACTAGAAATTGCCCTCAGTGCCCCCATCTATGAAAAAAAGTCACCTGCTATTGTCAGTCGCCGCGCTCGGGTTCGCATTTTGGCCGTTTTAGGCGATAGTCAGGGCCTCGATATTGAAACAGATTTAGCCTTGCTCAATCATCTCCCTAATGCAGAGATCTACTGCTTGACAGAGCCTGACCGACAAACCCTAGACACCTATCTCTGGGATACCCAAGGCTGGGATATTTTATTTTTTGCTGGCCATAGTTCAACCCAGGTGAACCTAGATCAGATAAATCAAAACATCTTAACTGGGCATTTACACATAAACCCAACAGAAGTCATTACGATTCCCCAGCTCAAACATGCATTACAAAGTGCCTTAACACGGGGCTTACAGATCGCCATTTTTAACTCGTGTGATGGTTTGGGGTTGGCGAAAGCTCTCGCCGATTTACAAATCCCTCAAATTCTCGTGATGCAGGAAGTTGTTCCGGACTCGGTGGCCCACGCGTTTCTAAAAGCATTTTTAGAAGCCTTTGCTCGGGGAGACTATTTTTATCTAGCGGTGCGAGAAGCCCGAGAGAAATTACAAGGGTTAGAGAACAAGTATCCCTGCGCATCCTGGCTACCGACCATCTATCAAAACCCGGCGAATACGCCCCCTGTGTGGAATGATTTTTTGCATCAGTCATCACCGCCGTTGCCAACGCCCCCTATCCTGATGCTACTCACCCATGCCGTGCTTACCATCGCGGTTATCGGTCTGCGCTACATGGGACTCTTTCAGGGGTTGGAGTTAAAAGCCTTTGATAGATTTATACGCATGCGGAGCAAGGAATTGCCTGACTCTCGCCTGGTAGTAGTAACTATTACAGAAGAAGACATTGTGGATCAAAAGGATGAAAATCCCCGTGGCTCCCTATCAGATCAAGCCTTATTAGATAGTCTAAAACAATTAGAGAAAATGAAACCACGGGTGATTGGCTTAGATATCTATCGAGACTTTTCCGTTCTGCCCAATCAGCCTGAATTAGCCGAACGGCTGATTACTAATGAAAAATTTATAGCAGTTTGCAAGGGGCGTGACTCTGAATCTGACAGTCCTGGGATTGCGCCGCCGCCTGAGGTGCCCGAAGACAGGGTTGGCTTTAGCGACCTTATTTCTGATGCAGATGGTGTCCTGCGTCGACAGCTGTTGGCCATGACACCAGAGCCCTCGTCTCCTTGTTTGGCCTCCTATAGTTTGGGAGCAAAATTGGCCTTAAATTATCTTTCAGAAGAAGACGTGATCATTCAGGCCTCACCTGAAGGTTATTTACAAATGGGCGATGTTATTTTTAAGCCCATAGAAACTAATATAGGGGGCTATCGCGGTATCGAAGCCTGGGGGCATCAGCTGTTGCTAAACTACCGTCGGTTAGACAGCCCTGAGCAAATTGCTAACGATATTACCCTCACCGCTCTCAGAACAGGACAGGTCAGTCCAGATGCCATTCGCGATCGCATCGTCCTTATTGGCACCACCGCCGATAGCTCTGGCGATCATTGGATCACTCCCTACAGCCCCAGCCCCAGAGTGGAGCATCAAACCAGCGGAGTGTTTATTCAAGCTCAAATGACCAGTCACCTCATCAGTGCGGTTTTAGATAACCGTCCACTGCTGAAAACTTGGCCAGAATGGGGCGAAACTCTTTGGATCTTAGCGTGGGGCGGATCGAGTAGCCTGATAATCGCTCTTAGTGGACTAAAGAGGCAGAGAAATCATAGTCTCAGCCATTGGCTACTCATCCTACTAGGAACAGAATTAGGCCTATGGGGTATCTGCGGAGTGTTGCTAGTAAAGGCGCACTATTGGGTGCCTTGGGTTCCTCCGGCCATCCTATTATTGATCATTGCTGGCAGCGTCCCTATCTCTGAATATTTGATATTATCTCGACCAAAATCAAAAGCTAAGGAGGTCTCATGAAGTCACATCAAGCAATTTCTTGTCTGCTGGGTAGTTTATGCCTACTCTCTCAACTGCCCATCACTAGAGTTCAAGCTGAACTGGTTGACTGGACTACACAACCAGATTCGCCAGCTCTGGATGGTTTGGACGTCGCCGCTGCAAATCCTATCGGAGAAATCGCTTACAACTACAATGCTCCTATCCTGGCCGACCGAGGAACTCCCCTTGGACGTCGCGGCGCTGGTAGTAGAAGTGGAAGCCTAGAAGATGACAGCAACCTAGAAAATATTTGTATGTCGCGGAGTGGTCCGTCGCCCCTAATCGCCCTGGTGCCATCGACCCAAGAGAGCAGGAGTAGTGAGACCCCAGGCAGGGTCTCTCCCAAAAACTTTGAATCGGTCCTGAGTTTGACCACCCAGTCAAAACCCACCTTTTGGTTTTACTTGCCTGCTCGGCCAGATGATATTCCTCTAGAATTTGTTCTGCAGATTGAACATGAAAATCAAACAGACGAGACGGTTTATCAAACTCAGCTATCCGGTAATCACAGTGCGGGGATTATGCGGTTAACTTTACCTGAGGATGCACCGACGCTACAGTTGAATACCCGCTATCGGTGGTTCTTTTCTGTCGGATGTGATTCAGGGCCAGTGAATGTTTCTGGTTCGATAGATCTAGTTTCCTTAGATCCAGCTTTACAGCTATCCCTGGCTGAAGCGACGCCACGCGAGCAGGTGGCGATCTACGCTAGCAATGGTCTTTGGCAAGACGCTATCACCTTATTGGGAGAACTCTATCGGGCAGATTCGGACAATATAAGCCGTGCTAACGATTGGTACAGCCTACTAGAGTCAGTCGGTCTGGAGGATATTGCCCAGCAGCCCCTCATCGATTGTTGTACACCCTAAGATGACACCTCCGGCATTTAAACATTAACCATTATTTCTTCAATAAATAGTTTACGAGAGGAAAAAGCAGCGTTAGCATGATACAAATCTAAATAACTCCGAAAAATTACTGAATAAGGATAGGGTTTGGCTTATCTGGGATGCGTCTAATTGCTTGAACCGAGGATACGGAACGATATCAAGAAAGCATGATCAGACACCTAAGCGCGCTTACTACCATCGTTACCGGGCTATGGTTCACTCCCTCAGCCTTGGGGCAGACTCCATTGCCTATCGTGCTATCTGCTCAGCCATCTCCCCCAGAGCAGGTGCTGCGGGTCGGTACCAAGGAGCTGCCTCCGTTTGTTTCTATTCAACCCTCCACTCGCCCCTATGGCTATAGCGCCGATCTATGGCAGGCGATCGCTGGCGATCTAAATATTCAGACAGAATGGGTTACCTATCCATCGGTCAGTGATCTGCTAACCGGTGTGCAAACTGGCGAGGTGGATGTGGCCATTGCTGGTATTTCGATCACGGCTCAGCGAGAAGCCCAGGGGTTAGATTTTTCCTATCCTTTCTACCAGTCCGGCCTGCAGCTGATGGTACCCAAGTCAGATAGTACCGTCACCACCTTGGCCAGCGGCCTGCTGCAGTGGCGTCACCTACGCCCTATTTTTCTGATCTTTGCTAGCAGTACCCTGGTCGGCGGCCTGATCTGGCTAGTGGAACGCAACCATAACGAGCACTTTTCAGGTAACCCCATTGAGGGAGTTAGCCAAGGTATTTGGTTTGCCATTGTGACCCTAGGCACATTTGGCTACGGGGATGTGACTCCCACAAAATTTACAGGTCGCCTGATTGCTACGTTATGGATGGGGTTGAGCTTCTTTATTGTGGCGGACTTTATTGCCTCACTTACGGTGCATCAGCTGAGCGAAAGCACGGTGGATTTGCAAACGCTCAGTGGTGAATCGGTGGGTGCGATCGCAGATACCACCGGAGCCATATTTCTCCAAAGCCAGCCGGTACAGCTGGTCACCTATCCTGATTTTGAAACGGCAGTTAGCGCCTTAGAAACTGGCAAAATTCAAGGCTTAATTCAAGACGCTCCGGCTTTACAGCACTTTATCAACCTCAATCCCGATGCCTTTGAGTTAGCGGGGCATCTACTCACCCATGAGGGCTATGGTATTGCCGTGCGAGAGCGCGATACGGAGCTGCTAGAGGCTATCGACCAGCAGATTTTGGAATACCAGCAGCAGGGCTTTTTGCAACAGCTACATCGCAAATGGTTTAACGAACCAGCCATCGAGGCCACGGCTGGGTAGGCCGTCCCATTCCCTGTAATGTGCACCAGGTACAGCAAAAGGTTATTAACGCGATGTTGAACTATCGACATAGGTGTCGTCGTTACCAAATTGTCATGATTGGTCTTTCGACGATGCTCCTGGCAGGCTGCTTTACCCAGCCTAAGCAGCACACCCTCTCCCATGGGACACCAGCAGGTGGCTATGAGCAAATTAGCCAAGAAATTATCCGGGCCGGTGGCAGTGATATGACCGTGGTGGGTCAAAATTCAGACGGATCGAGCCAAAATTTACAGCGTCTGCAAACTGGGCAGGTGGACTTTGCCCTGACCCAGTTAGATGTGGCTAGTGAGGCCATGAAAGCTGGGCGGATTCAAGCCGTTGCTACGTTGGCAGAAGAGTTCATCTACATTATTGTCCGCAATGACTCACCGGTTCAAACACTGACAGACTTAGCCAGTCGGCGCGTTGCCATTGGTGCTACGGGCAGTGGTATTCACTACACATCGCTTCAGTTATTTTCATCGGCACAGATTCCCATTATCTCTGTGCCTATTGGTCCTAAACTGGCCTTTCAACAGTTAAATAAAGGCGCAATCGATGCCCTCATTTATGTCGGCCCCCACCGCAGTGGTTTTTTACAGGCAGAGCTAGGACAGGGGGCTGTGCTGCGGATTGTGCCCATTGACCAAAAGCTGATTAACTATCTGGTTTTGCGGGCACCCGAGTCCTATCAAGCGGCGCAGATTTCCTCGGGGATTCAGCGCATTAGTCCCCCAGTGCCCGCTCAGGATATTCCTACACTGGCGACGGCTACGGCCCTGGTCACCCGCCCGGAGATGGATAGCGGTACGGTGGCGCTGTTGATGTGGGCACTCCTCTCTAATGCTCGGCAGTTTAGTTTATTCTATCCGGAACTGGCGGCGGGCAATGCCGAAGCCCTGTTAACGCGGGGACTGGTTTATTTGCATCCTGGCACAGTACAGGCCCTGACCTATGGCGATCCCCGTGCTGCCTGGTCCCGCTATATTCAGCAGAATAAGCCGCTACAAACGGCCATGATCATGCTGACCATTACGACCAGTGTGAGTTACTTTGTCCGACGGATGCGCCAGCGTAAGAGTAAGGCGGTTGTCCAGGGGGTGCGGCGCAGCGTGGTGGAGTTGCGATCGCAGCTTCACACTGACCCCAACCGGGTTGCGAATAATCTTGAAGACATCCGCCAGCAGCAGCGGCTGCGACTGATCGATGACGAAATCTCTAAAGATATCTATGACCAGCTAGAACAAACGCTGCAGCCCCTGGCCGAGCAGTGTCGTACGCTGATCCATAGCCAGCGACAGGAGGCGATCCACACCACATTTGCCATGCTGGATGACTGGCAAATGCAGTTACGGGTTAATCCCCATCAGGCTTTGGAGGAAATGGGAGACATTGACAACAATACCCGCGAAATGCTTTTGCAAAATCGCATTGATTTGCAGACTTACTTGCAAATCAAAAATGTTGTCTGGCAGTCTCACCGAGACTATCAGGCGACACATAGTACGACTAATGGCAGTCAGCTATAAAGAATAATTAGCATTAATTATCTGGTTGCAGACACATAGGGACACAATGGGGGCTTATATCAGTCAATACAAAAGTTTACGGTATGGATTCGGATAAATGCGCATATTTTCCATTGCTTTGCCCTATTAACTAGTAGGACCTCGCATCTACGACAGCTAATACCCCCGCATGGGTGATGAAATCTCCGGTTATTGCTGAGTTAAGGGATAAACCAATCTGTGAAATGTATTGCTAACCAATAGTTGGCAATAGCTAGCAGATGGAGTTGTACCGGGGATCGGCAACGCCCAAGTTTTTATCCCCCAGTTTTGAAAATCGTAAGAGGACCATGACTAGTCAAAGCGCCCCTTTAAATCGACTTAATTGTCCATCGTCGACGTCGTCTGATATTGCCCCAGCCGCAGCCGATAGGCTAGAGGGTTATATCCTGAGTAACTGGCTCGATGGCATCTTGATTTTGACTCAGGATGGCCACTGTATAGAAAGCAATCGTCTGGGTAGGGAGATTTGCGATCGCATCGACCCGGACACTCTGGACAATCAGCAAATCCCCTCCGAAATTTGGACAGCCTGTCAGATCCTCATAGAGAGCCGGAGAGACTTTCCCAAACATCTAGTCACGGCTGAGTCAGAGTTGCGACTCAAACCGTCCCACGAGCATTTTCGAATTCGAGCTAGATGGTTTAATACGGGTCAGAAGGCCGATCCCCACATTTTGGTTATCTTGGAAAACCAAAAGCACGCTAAACAAAATCTAGCGGTCACAGAGGCCATCAGGTATAGCCTAAGCCCTCGCGAAGCAGATGTTTGGACACTACATCGCATTGGGTATACGTATCAAGAAATCGCAGCAGAGCTGCACATCGCCCTTAACACCGTGAAAAAGCATATGAAAAACACCTATGCTAAACAGCACCTGGTCTCCATAGCAAGAAATATTTACCTAGAAAACCTTGCCAGCTAAAAGCGTGACCAGCTTGTTCAAATCCACAGGAACAGATGCATATATTCATCCGATACAGAATGTTTTGCACCTGTTGCCTGGCTTTTTATACACCAATACTTAATAGGTATCAAAAAGTACCCCAGTGGGTACTGGCACAACAGACTAAAAGAGAATCATCATATAACTAAGCAATCGTCACCAAGAGACAGGATGCAGCAGCAAAACTCCTGATTTTGCCCTACCAATGAGAAAAACGCTCTTCTCTTAACCATCAGGTTTTATCCATTCAAAACACAAGGAAACAAACACAATGGCTGTACTTAAACTTATAAAAGCTAAGACGGGTCCAAATTTCCCGACCAACACAACAGCAGATTTTCGGTTTGATGATTATTCCATGGCAGTCATGACATTTCCTCAGGTCGATACCTGGAAGGATTTCCCAGCTAACACAAGCTTAAACTTTAGTTCAGCCGGAAATTTAGAACTCTTTATAGACGGGGAACTAGAAGACACATGTCCTAGTGCTATTACTACATCGCCGAAAACTGGAGAACGTACTCTTTCTTGTGGATATGGCATATACACTGTGCAATTTACTGTCACATAATCCTTAAGGTATACAGCTGCAATAGAATATATTTTATTGCAGCTGTTCTGCTCGTGAATCTGAAGCAGATATCGAACATAGTTTTTAGTAACAATTACCGTTAGACATCCGTATTGAATCTGTTTTTATATCAGGGTAATTGTAAGTAGATGACCGAAAGTAAACATCTCTAACGCCGCTGGTTTCGACTCCCTCAACCAGCTAATCTTGAGAATTATGAGGGCTGAGCGAAGTCGAAACCCAGATTGATGAACAGTATTAGTAATTAGTTACTTAGTATTGTCAAAAGCAACTTCATAGCTCTGCATAACATGTATCCTTATGGAGGAAATATGTTAGAACGCTGAGGCATATCTTTGTTGAATAAGCAATCTGTGTTTGGGGTCTGGATCGTCATCAAAATTATCGGCTGTTATTTGCTAACGCCTGAGGTAGCTTGGAGTCAGGTTATTCCCGATGGCACAACTCCGACTCCAGCTCCAGGCTCATGTCTGCAAAGCTGTACGGTTGAGGGGGGGGCAACTGACCTGACGAACTCAAATCTTTTTCACAGCTTTGAGCAACTGTCAGTGCCTACAGATGGACTAGTCATCTTCGAACATAGTCCAACTATTCGTAATATTTTCGCCAGGGTGACTGGCGACAGTAGCTCCATCATTGATGGACTGATTCGCACTAACAGTACCAATAATAATGCCAACCTTTTTCTCATTAACCCCAATGGTATCTCCTTTGGCCCCAGAGGTGCTTTGGATATTGGTGGCTCTTTTATTGCTACGACAGCGAATGCTATTCAGTTTGGTGACCAAGGATCCTTCAGTACTGACGACACCAATAGCGATCCTGCACTATTGACCGTTAGCCCATCCGCCTTTCTTTTTACTCAGAATACAGCTCAACCCATCGTCAATCAATCCATTGCTCCTGACCCTGCTAGACCTGTTAGAACTGCTGGATTGAAAGTTCCAGAAGGTAGAAGCTTAATACTATTGGGGGGCAATGTAATTTTAGAACGCGATCCCAACAATCCTGATAGAAGACTTCCTGTACAAGCTCCTGGTGGAAAAATTGAGCTAGGAGGAGTTAGAGGTCTAGGTATCGTAGGACTAGATATTAATGGCGAGAATCTGAGTTTAAGCTACAGTGACGGTGCATTGTTAGCAGATATTATTATCAATGATGCCAGATTAGAGGTATCCAGTCGTTCTGGTAATGAGGCTGGAGATATTAGCATCAATGCCGATTCTCTCTCTCTCAATACGAGTGTTCTATCTAGTAGAACCCGTGGATCAAAAAACGCTGGCAATATATTCATACGAGCCGAGAGGGCTGTAAATGTAGAAGTTGGCACAATCTCTAGTGTTTCTTCTGGTTCTGGAACAGGTGGGGATATAGAAATTATTGCAGAAGATATTATTCTAGCCAATACATCTAATTTGTCAGCCAATACCCGTGGGGCGGGTAATGCTGGAAGAATTTCCTTGAATGCAGAGACTATTTCGCTTAGTACAGACAGTCGTCTTATTAGTGATGCCGATTCATTCACGGAGGCAGTCGGTAATGTTGGCGAAATTCAGATTCAAACTAATATACTTTCGCTTAATGATGGATCAAGAATCTCTATTCTTACCTCAGGAGAGGCAGTGGATATAGAATCCTCAGGGACTCTGAGTATTCAAGCCCAAGAGTCTGTTTCTTTGACAAGTGGAAGTTCTATTTCAAGCGAAACTTTTGGACAGGCAAACGCTAGCGATATAGAAATTATCACACCAGCATTGTTCATCAACGACAGTATTATCTCAGCGGCTGTGAATGAAGAAGGACGACCTGATTCGGATGCTACGGGGCGAGGCGGCATCGTTGACATTAGAACGCAGAGTCTGTCTCTGGAAAATAATGCTCAACTGACATCCAGCACGTCTGGAGAAGGAGATGCTGGTGCCATTTTGGTTGAAGACGCTGCCTCGGTTTCCCTCTCCAATAGTCTAATTTCCACGGAAACAAGTGCAGCGGGTGCTGGTGGCGATATTAACATCGGCACTGAACAACTTACCGCAGATGCAGGAGCCCAAATCTCTGCGACGGCTACTGCCACAGCTTCGGCATCCACGCGAAGCGGCAATGTCACGGTAGATGCTGCCCGCATTAACCTATCAGATGAAAACACGGGGCTCCTAGCAGAAACCCAAGGAGAGGCAGCAGCAGGCTCTGTTGCTCTGGGTACTCAAGATAGTGGGGATACGCTAACCATTAATTTTCAAGCAGGAGCTGAGATCTCTGCCGAGACTAGCGGTAACGGTGATGGAGGGCAAATACGGGTCATCGCTCCTGAAGCAGTAACTTTCAGGGGAGACGGCAGCTTATCCACTCGCTCTACAGGGCCAGGTCTGGCAGGCGATGTCTCTATTCAAACCAATGGGCAATTCCGCGTACAAGATGGTGCAAGCGTCGAGGTCAGTGGCGAAAGTACTGGTGACAGTGGCACCCTAGGAGTCATAGCAGGAACCGCTGTCCTTAATGATGGCCAGTTGCTCGCTTCCACCCAGGCGGGCGAAGGTGGCAACATTAGTCTACGGGTAGACAATGCTCTGGTGCTCAGAGAAGACAGCCTAGTCTCAGCAGAAGCATTCAATGATGCCAACGGTGGCAACGTCGATATCTCCACACCCTTTATTATTGCTCTTTTCCCAGAGGCAGGCAGTAATGGCAACGATATTCAAGCCAGCGCTGTAGACGGTGACGGTGGACGCATTACCATCCAGGCCAATACCCTATTTAATATTGCAGAGAACCTCGCCATTGATGGCAATATGACCAATGATCTGGATGCGAGTTCCGGAACAGGCATTGACGGTGTGGTCATCATCGAAACCCTAGAAGTCGATCCGGATGAGGGCACGGTTAGATTGCCCAGTGGTCTTGCCGATCCTGAAATCAGCCAGGGCTGTCAGGCAGGGGGGG
>NZ_JADEXP010000158.1 GCF_015207065.1 Leptolyngbya cf. ectocarpi LEGE 11479
ATCTAATCATGAATAGTGAGTCAGAAAATTTGAAACGCTTATTGCTAGAGTTCTTAACTTTTGACCGCTCGGCATCCCCTATATCAGGAAATGAGCCTACCCCTTTGACAGGATCTAACCCATCAGCAGTCTGTGCATCTGAAGTCGGATCTGACGCTGTATCATTTGACTTTTTAGTTGAAACGGGTCAGTCGTTTAACTTCGGAGATAAAACCACTGTGCAAGATCGTTTCCACACACTTTTAAAACACCGATTCCAAACGGAGTATGCAAATCGGCCCCCGCTGTTTCCGTGGGAAGCTGAGGTCCGAGAGTATCCAACTGAGATACCCATGCCGACCTACGCTCAACCCATAAGTCGGTTATGGCTTGAAAACCCGCTCCGGTTTAGCATCTCAAGCAAATTGCCTGAGACTGTTCTGCACCGTTTGTTGGACCGCTGCCAGAGCATGGCGCAGTCCACACAAAAGCAGGGCGTTAAATTAGTCCAAATTGTTGAATCTCTTTTCCCAGATTCATTAGAGGCTCTAGAGCCCATTGCCAATATTGTCCTCACCCCGGCCTATCGATCGGCGGGTTCAGCCCTAGCGGAGGCAACTCTGCAGGAGGTGGAAAACTTGGCAGGAGGCTATGAGCAAGCCACCCCAGAGCAGCAAATCGCTCTGACCATGCTGGCATCAATGGAGATTATGTCGGCCCTAGCCTTAACGGTGTCGGCAGAAGAACCAACCATCAGTCGCGACTGGGTCACCCCCGAAGGTGTGGTCCACGTAGATGTGAACTATGCAGGGACCGTGCTGATTATCAATGCCACCATGCCCACCGGAGGCAGCATCCAACTGGTGGGGGCGGATGCGGATAGTCAATCCTCTCGTCCTGAGGCAGGCATGCTAACGCTGGCGCAGACAGCGCCCGTCATTGGTAATGCCTATTCCTTAGAAGTTTCTTTGGATGATGATTGTCAGCGACCGCTACGGTTTTCAGTCATGGTGCTAGAGTTATCGGAGAGTTAAGCCAGCTAGGATAAGAACGCGCCTGTTTGTTCGTGGCTCTGCCTAGTATGGTTTCTCCTATTTCTAACCCCAATCCCCCAGGCCTAATCTCAAAATGGCGGCAGCGGCTATCAGCCCTGCCGCCATCAGTGTCTGAGGACTCTATTCCCCTGAGAGTATTGGTGCAATGCCTGGTGACAGTGGGAATTAGCAGTCTGAGTGTGGCGGCCTTGGGAGTCACCGATACATCACTGTGGAATTTGGTGGCGATCCCCCTCAGTGCGGCGGGAGCCTACTGGAGCTGGCGCAGTCGGCGGCGGCGTAATATTACGGCTAAGTTTTTAATCGCCCTGGGCATGTTAGTGGCCCTGGCGTTTTTTTTAGGGCGCATGTTGCAGGTTCCTGGAGACACACGGATTGTCCTGGCGGAGCTATTGATTCACCTTCAGGTACTTCACAGTTTTGATCTGCCGCGCCGCAAAGATTTGGGCTACTCCATGATGATTGGTTTGGTGTTGGTGGGCGTGGCCGCCACCATCAGCCAAACTCTGATATTTGGGCCGTTTTTATTGCTGTTTTTATTGCTGGCGCTACCGGTGCTAGTCCTGGACTATCGTTCTCGGTTAGGACTGCTGCACTGGCGGCGAATGGCAGGGATTCCCCTAAAGCAACTGGGCGGAATTGTGGCGATTGTGCTTGCCCTGGGGTTGGTAATTTTTATTGCTATGCCAAGGCTGCCGGGCTATCAGCTGCAGACGTTTCCTGTCAGCGGCAGTGTTGACATGACCGGGGATACATCCGAGCGACAAATCTTTAATCCGGGCTATGTCAGCCGAGGCAACAACGGTGAGACAGAGGACAGCGGCGCTGACGGAGCTGAGGGTAGCCCGGAGACGGGACCAGGCCGCATCAGTACCGATTTTTATTACGGGTTTAATCAACGGATCAACCAAAATCTTAGGGGTGAGCTAGAACCCCAGGTGGTGATGCGGGTGCGATCGCAACGCGCTGGCTTTTGGCGAGTGATGGCCTTTGATCGCTACACCGGTCAAGGGTGGGAGGTGTCACGGGGGAATAACCTGGTTACCCTAAATCGATCCCAGTTATCCTATCGATTTTTACCGCCCTTGAGGCATCTGGGTGCCACCCAAGAGGTGGTCCAAACCTACACCATGGTGCAGGACTTTCAGAACCTGGTGCCGGTACTCTACGCACCAGAATCGGTCTACTTTCCCGCTGATGAGCTGGCCATGGATGCAGAAGGGGCGTTGCGTCCACCGGGTCTGCTGGTGGAAGGTCTCACCTATACGGTCGTTTCCAAGGTGCCCGTGCGCAATCCTGAACGGCTGAACCAAAGCGGAACCGACTATACGGAGCCCGTTCGACGGCACTATCTGCAGGTGCCCGATGAGATTCGCGATCGCATCCGCACCGAGACTGAACGGTGGCTGGCTACCGCTGAAGTACCTGTTGACACCCCCTACGAAAAAGCCACATTCCTGGCCCGGGTCCTGCGAGATAACTACACCATTGAAACTGACCTGGCCCATTTTGAAGATGGAGAAGATTTAGTCAGTGCTTTTTTGTTTAAGTACCAAGGAGGACAGCGCGATCAGTTCTCCACCGTACTGACCGTTATGCTCCGCTCCATCGACATTCCTGCGCGGCTAGCAACCGGGTTTGGCCCTGGGCAGTTTAACCCCTTTACCGGGTTTTATATTGTGCGTAACACCGACGCCTACGCCCAAACCGAAGTTTATTTTCCAGGCCAGGGGTGGTTTTACTTCAACCCCATACCCAATAGTTCACTGTTCTCGCCCGAGGATGAGGGCAACCATCCCTTTAGCATTCTGCGCCAGCTATGGCAGATTCTAGAAGGAGCCCTACCGGCTCCCGTCACCCGGTTTGTACAACGCGGGTTTCAGATGCTGGTCTTACTTATTGGCTTTCTGCTGCGAGGGTTATCGCGATTGAACGGTCAGGGTTGGCTAAGTGTGATCTGGTGGACCGTGGGGTTAACGGGTATGGGCTTTGTGGGCTGGCTGGGTCTGCAAGGCTGGCGACGGTGGCAGCGGTCGCTTCGGCTGGGTCGCCTGGCTCCGGCGGAGCAAATTTATCAGCAAATGCTGTGGGTGCTAAACCAGCAGGGCTATGGCAAACAGGCCAGCCAAACCCCACTGGAATATGCGGCAGGCTTGCAACGACGGTCTGATTTTCGCCACGGAAGCTTGGTGCGTCAGATGATTGATCGCTATGTGGGCTGGCGGTACGGTGGGCAACCGGTGGATGTGGATAGCTTGCAGATAGGGTTACAGGAGTTAAAGCGCCGAGGCCGGTAGGGAAATGGTGGAAGTTATTGTTGATGGGATTTATTGGAACGAGATATTATCGTCCACCTTAATCACATCTATCGATTTTCTAGGCAGATAACGCCATCAGGATTGCCTACAATCACCTAAAGACTAAAAATGTTTTGCGCTCTCAGGTTTGAGCGGCTCAGCGCCAAGTCCCAAAGCCCAAAACCTAAAATCTATAGCCAGAAAGAGGTCAGTCCGTGGTCAGTCTAAAACAGCTCGTTAAAAATCCCCTCCAGGTCTTTGGCAACAGTTCTGAGTCCTCAAAGGACTTTCAGCCAGAGGTCTTTGACCGCCATGTGATGACCACCTATGGTCGTTTTCCCCTGGCATTGACCCGAGGGGCGGGCTGTCGTGTCTGGGATGACCAGGGCAATGAGTATCTAGATTTTGTTGCCGGAATTGCCACCTGCACCCTGGGCCATGCCCATCCGGTCATGGTGGAGGCGGTCACCCAGCAAATTCAGACGCTGCACCACGTGTCGAATCTATATTACATTCCGCAACAGGGAGCCCTGGCCCAGTGGCTGACGGAGCATTCCTGTGCGGACCGGGCATTTTTCTGTAACTCAGGGGCTGAGGCCAATGAGGGGGCGATTAAGCTAGCTCGTAAATATGGCCACACCAAACTGGGGATTGAAGACCCGGTCATTATTACCGCCAATGCCAGCTTCCATGGGCGTACCCTGGCCACGATTACGGCCACTGGTCAGCCCAAGTATCAAAAGAACTTTGCGCCGCTGGTGCCGGGGTTTCACTATGTGCCGTTTAACGATGGTGATGCGTTGGAAAGTGCGATCGCATCCCTCAACACCAACGGTCCCCGCGTCGCCGCGATTCTGCTCGAAGCGCTGCAGGGAGAAGGCGGCGTCAACCCAGGCAAGATCGAGTACTTTAAGCGCGTACAACAGTTGTGTGACCAGCACAAGATTCTGCTGATTATGGATGAAGTCCAGGTGGGGGTGGGCCGCACCGGCAAGCTCTGGGGCTACGAAAATCTCGGCATTGAACCCGACGTCATCACCATAGCCAAGGGTCTGGGGGGCGGTGTTCCCATTGGGGCCATGCTGTGTAAAGACAGCTGTGATGTGTTTGAACCGGGGGACCATGCCAGCACCTATGGCGGCAATCCCTTTGTTTGCGGTGTTGCCCTCGCTGTGTGTCAAACCCTAGAGTCAGACGGTCTCATGGCGAATGCCAGTGCTCGAGGTCAGCAGCTACGTCAGGGGTTACTAAAGTTGGTGAACAGCTATCCTCAGCTGTTTGAACAGGTACGTGGCTGGGGACTGATCAATGGTCTGGTGCTAAAATCTGATGCCCCGGTTAAGTCCATTGACATTGTTAAAGCAGCAACGGCTCAAAAGTTGTTGCTGGTCCCCGCTGGTCCCGGCGTCGTCCGGTTTGTACCGCCGCTGATTGTCAGCACGGCTGAGGTGGATGAGGCCCTTGAGAAGTTGTCTCAGGCAGTTGCCGCCGTGGCTTAAGGCATACTTGTATCAACGTTGGCTGTGTCGCTGAAGCCCGCGCTGGGTTGAAACGCCAGCGCTAACTGAGGGTTGTCCACTGAAGGGACAATTGGAAGTGGCGGCGCGGGTGGTCGGTGGTGAACCGGTTGAAGACTAGCTGACTGTTGTGGAAGCGGTCTCTGAAAACACATCTTCGATGATTGTGTCCCTTTCAGTGGACACCCTTCGGTTAGCCCAGGGTTTCGAACCCTGGGCGGGCTGGCGCTTCCCCACCCAGGGCAAAATATAAGTTGACTGACAACATGATTGTAGAAAAGAGATGAGAAAAGTCTAGAATTCTGAAGATTACGCTGTCTCCAGGCATCCATTCTTAACCTGCAAAACCTGAGAAAATTTGAGCCATTGGGCATCAAACGATCCCAGATGCGTCGTGGTAATGAGTGTCTGAAACCGATCTTGGATCGTATCCAACAGCTGGTTTTGACGATTCAAATCTAGCTCCGCCAGCACATCATCCAAAAGCAGCAGGGGTGACTCTCCTACAACTTCTTCGATCAGCTGCAGCTCTGACAGTTTTAGGGCCAACACCAGAGTACGCTGCTGCCCCTGGGAGCCATACTGCCGAGCCGGCGTTTCATTAATCAAAAAGCTGATGTCATCCCGATGGGGACCGACTAGGGTGGTGCGCTGATAATACTCAGCCATGGCCTTGGCCTGGAGTTTATCTAAAAAAGCCTGCTGAATGTCGCTGGCCTCATCACTGTCCACCGCCACATTGGGGCTGTAGTGGATCTCTAGCTGCTCGGTACTACCGCTGATGGCCTGATGCCAAGCCTGGGCAATGGGAATCAGCCGTCGCAGCATGCGAGCCCGCCGTCGAATCACACGGGTGCCGAGGGCCGCCAGTTGGGCATCCCACAGAGCTAGCTGTGTGGGGTCTAGAGGCGGGTTGGGCTCGGCTGGCTGTGGACTGATTGACTGGTTAGTTTGTTGGCTAACCTGCTGTTTAAGTAGGGCATTGCGCTGTTTGAGCACCTGACCATATTGCTGCAAAATATGGATGTAGACCGGCTCTAGCTGCATCAGGAGCGTATCGGTCCAGGTGCGCCGGGTGCCAGGGCCACCGCGCACTAGTTCTAGATCTAAACAGGAAAACTGCACCGCGTTGAGATGGCCGAGAAAATCCTGCTGACGACGGAGCGTTTCGCCATTGACCACCGCTGTGCGCCGACTGCCATTGCGTAAGGTGAGCTGCAGAGACGACACCCCCAGGTCGCGTTTGAGGCTAGCTCGGATCTGGGCGGTGGTCATATCGGTTTGGACTAGGTCGCGATCGCGACTTGTCCGATGCGATTTTAACGTCGCCAACAGCTCCACAGCTTCTAGCAGGTTGGACTTACCCTGGGCATTCTCCCCCAGCAATATAGTCTTGGGCGCCAGAAACTCAACGGCCTGATCGCCGTAGTTGCGAAACTGATTGAGATGCAGAGATTGAAGAAACATAGACAGCCAGGCTTGATCCCAGTCTAGGCGTTAAACCTGATCCATAGAACAGGTTGCTAGCGGTGGCTCTGCCACAGCGTGCTCATCGCACCAGTCCAACACTCGGTTCCACGCCCACCAGCAATCAGGGTCTTGGCTGCGGCGCTGACAACTGGCACTGCTGATGTAGCCCACATGCCCCCCCTGCTCTGTCATGACCAAATCAATATGGGAGTTAGCGGCACAGCTCGCCTGAATATCGGGGACCAGAGTAGGATCAAATAGTGGATCGTCTGCCGCATAGATAATCAGAGTGGGCTTTTGGAACTCTGGCAAAAGATACAGACCACTGGTAGCCCGGTAATAATCCTCTACCGCCTCAAACCCGAGACGCCCAATCACCATCTCATGGTCAAAGCTCCAAATGCTGCTTACCCGCTCCACCGCTCCTGGGTCAAAGGCGTTGGGGTGGTATTGCTGCAGTCCTTGAAGCAGCTGTTTTAGCTTGCGCGTGATTGCCTTTTCTAGATATTGCCCTAGGGGAGCTTGCATTAGATATTGGAGCGATCTCAACGATTCCAACGCCGGACAGATCACCGCGCAGCCACTAATCTCATCCATCGTCAAATCCAGATCTGCTCCCCAATCTGGCAAATCCTGAGCCGCCTTAGATCCCCACAGCGCCAGCAGTCCCCCCAAGGAAAATGCCGTAAACCAAAAAGGAGCCGGGCAACCCATAGCCTTCGCCGCCGCTGCAATCCTGACAAAGTCTTCCCCCTCGTACAGCCCATCGGAGGTGAGCGTCGATGACAGCTTGGCCGTTTTACCATGGGCACGCCAGTCGTAAATAACGACCGCATAGCCTCGGGCATAGGCCTTACGCCCCATAACACGCAGGAACCATTGATTGTCGAGATCGCCCGTGATGCCGTAGGTGCCGATGATAGTGCCTTTTGGATTAGGCGGAATAGCAACTAGCCCAAAAATAGGCACCCCCTGCGCCCCGGTAAAAACTTTTTCTTGATAGTTCGGCTCAGGTTCAGTCAGAGTGGCTGACCAATCTTGACCGGCCCACAGACCGGCGTACAGTGTCATCAATAGGCCATTGGTGAGGGGCCAAGGTGCTTGATAGGAAGTGGAATTCATAATGGCGGCACAAGATGACCGATAGACAAGGTTCACTATGCCATAAGTCAGCTGACGGAGCTGTACCTGCGCCCCAGGAAACTCCGTTTGGGCAACTATGCTGCCGTTGGGGCATGCCCGAATACAGCTGAAAAAAAGAAAGTGACCGCAGCTGTTGACAGTACAACGCTAAAAACTGCTAATATACATGGGCTGGCAATCAAAGCTAGCTAAGTACTGGTTAATCTAGTGCATTACTCCAACGTTGGGGTGTGGCCAAGCGGTAAGGCAGCGGGTTTTGGTCCCGTCATTCGTAGGTTCGAATCCTACCACCCCAGTTACTTTCAGAGATTCATCAAAAGGAATTGCCGCAAACTTGCGGCAATTCCTTTTGATATGGTGCCGTAAATTTGGGTCATAACAGGCTCAAAAATCACAAAGACAGAAGGCATTATTTTGGTGCTTAGAACTCACTTCCTCCGCCTCGCTCAGCTTGGGAGGGCAGCCGCCACCCGGCGCATTGATACGGACGTTGGCGGATGATGCCTGGCTTTTGCGGTCGACTGGTTGGCTCACCATCACGGCAATCAAGTCACTGAATTCCTGATAGGCAATGCCAAACATCCGCTGACAACGCTCAGGATGTTGATTGATACAATCGTAGGGATTTTTCATTTGGTCGATAACGCTCTATGTTTAGAGTTTTACCGCCTTTTTTTATCCGAATTTATATTTTGAAGATGTCTGATAGACCGCCAGATTAAAGGGACCTAATCCATCCCCTTTGTTCCCTCTAACGCCGACATAGAATTGAGACATCCCAGGCCTAAATCCTTGGTCTCTAGGGACTTGATAATCGTCATCAGGACGTTGTTGAAAATGAAAGTCTTTCTTCTGACGCAAGGCAAAATACACCCCTCGCTGCTCCAGCCATTCGCCCAGTTTGGGACTATGAAATTCTCGATCTCCTAGCACTAGCGTTGGGTAGTTTCTCAATACTCCCAGAGCGGGTTTCAACACTCGTTTTTGGGTCTTAAGATCACTGTTGCCCACATGATCTAATAGCTCCCAATACAGCGGTGAGGCGTGGGTGCCCCAGACCAGGATCACCATAAACAGATTACAACCCTTCTATTGCATTCGGTCTATCGCAATCAGCCAATACCCATACTTCTGATGCGTCTTTTTTTTTAGCTGACGACGCTGGGCTCGATTGGGACGATGCCCTGTTTGAGCTTGGCGAATCCAAATTTTCTAGAACGCTTGTAAAAGAAGAAACAAGCGTTCTAGAAAATCACAGGTCCTGCCTTTTTGGAATTTCTGCATAGGTTAGTCAACTAGCCAATAGTAAATAGGCTTTAGGAAAAGACCTATTTTTGGCTTAAATTTGGCTTAAAAACATAGTGAATTGGGCCGAATTAAAGGCAATTTACGGGTATTCTGAAATTCCTGAAGCCCTCTGAAAATCTTATGATGCAACGATTTTTGTACTCTCCAAAAAGTTACAAAGTCCGTTACTGAATGCTAGAGCGGCCAGCCATGACATAGGTTCAACATATTCAAATTACTTGCTGAGCGAGGGATTACGTTCAATAGCCCATTATTTCGGGAACGATGTAGGTCACAAGAACCCACTTTTTAGCAGTACTCCAATGCACTACGGTGTTACCTCAGCTGAAGCAAGTAATAATCAGTTTCAACCTACTGATCCCCATCCTGTATGTTTACTAGATGGAACACCGCCCCTAGCACGAGAGCAGCGGCGTATGAGGGCGCTAGAGCAGCTTAAATTAACTGAATCAGCGCCAATTCCTATATTTGAAGAGGCTGCACAGAGTGTTGCTCGATTATTGGCAGTGCCTATCTGTCTAGTCAGTGTGTTCGAAAAACACAATCAAATTTTTAAGGCCACCATGGGTTTATCAAGCCTCGGGCTGATGAATCAGCTGGCCGCTACCCGTGAACTCCCTAAGACGGAATCCTTTGGCATTCAAGTCGTCGATAGCGGCCAATCGCTGATGCTATCGGATGTAGCTCAGCATCCAGCTTTTAGTCAAAGCATCTTAGTACAAAAATATGGTGTGCAAGCCTATTTAGGCGTGCCGTTGATGACCTCTGAACGGTGTTGTATTGGCACCTTGGAGATTATGGACATCATGCCACGTCAATATACGCAGCAAGATCTGGCTCTACTGGAGCTTAATGCTCGATGGGCTATGAGTGAATATGAAAAGCAATGCTGGCTAGAAGATGGAACGATCCAACAAACGATAGTCAATAGTCAGCCAATAAGCGCTCCAGAAGAGAAACTCCAAGGCAAGATCGATACCTTGCGCATGAGTTTGATCTCGCAACTCACTCAAGATTTGCGTAATCCACTTACGGCTATCACGGGTATGGCTGGTATGTTGAGTCGTAAAATTTATGGCCCATTAACCGAAAAACAACAGGAATATGCAAACGTTGTTTTGAACAGCAGTCAAAATCTCCTATCATTAACAAATGAGATTATGGAGCTGGGGTCTCTTGAGCATCAACCTCGTGAGCTATTCCTCTCGCCTGTAGATATTGAAATGCTTGCTCAACAAAGTTTACAGCCTGTAGAATTCAGCTATAAACAAAAAGATTTGGCCTTCAACCTGAGCGTAGAGCCTGGCTCACGTATTTGGGTGCTTGATAAACGTATTATCAAACAGCTAATTTACAACCTAACCCTGAGTATTGCAAAAGCCTCTGCTGAGGGGAGTACTATTCGCATTCACATTTCACGTCGAGATGACCGTTTGACCTTGGCAATATGGGTTTCGAATCCATGGCTAGGAGAAGATTTACCCCAGACGGTGATTAATTGGGGACGTCAAAATAGCATACTGCCTCCCATGCCCCCTGTAGATGCCGCCTACGGATTTGAGGCCATAGAGAATGTGTCGACCCCCATCTCTAGCAAGTCAGTAAACGAGTCTGATGCCATCGACATACGGCAGGAGTTAGGTCTTCTTCTGAGTCAACGACTAACAGATATCCATGATGGCGACATTACCATCCAGGGGTCTCAGAATCATGGATATCGCTATGTCGTAAGCTTCCCCCCCTTTGATGTAGGGTAATGATACAAAAATTGCGTCTGCAGAGGTTGCCATGGAACGCCTGTACGGCAAAAAGTAGGGATCATTAAGTTCTCAGTCCTTAGCTTAAGGGCACAAGCACCTTGAATAATTTTCTGTATTTGAACATACAGAATTTTTACATAAGATATTAACCAAACCTTATGAAAACGGGACAAGAGTGTTATCTTGTCCCGTTTTTGCGTGATCTTTCTGAGGAGAAAATCTAAATATTTTTTCTCTGTCGTATGGACAGCAGCCAGATTCTTTATTTTGGATAATATTAAAAACATTTTTATTGATGTGAAGAATAGGGTTTTTGATTCGTGAAAATACATAAAGCCTAAAGTTGAAATTCAGTGTTAGAGCGTAGTTAGAAGTCCTTAAGAAGAGGGTATTAATTAATAGGTGGGTATGCAAAGACTCAAAAGAGATTTTGTTTTTAACTGTTTCTAGAAGAATTCGAAATCTCTTTTTGTCTTGCTTTGCTGAAAAGCAATTTTATCCTGATTGTTCTCTGTTAAGCAGTATCAACTATTGGTAGAGAGCTTGAAAGGTTTTCGGCAATTAAGATTAAAAAAGCCTTTTTGAAACAAGATTTGGATTTTATCAGTGGTTAGTCTGTGATTTTTTGAGTCCCCCCTCGTTTTCAGAATTAAAGTCTGCCCTGATTATTGCCGTCCCCACTAGTCCGTTGGTTTCAATAAATCGGTTTTCTAACCTGCTCAAATTATTCATTGGTTCTCAGAAATAATGACAAAGAATACAAGTTCTAAGAGACTGAGCTGGCAGCTCTGCAAGCCAGTTGTCGCATCTGCACTTGCAATTGGTGGTGTATTTAACCTAGTGGGACTAGTGTTGGCAGAAGGCACTGCTGCTGGTACACAAATTACTAACACGGCTACGGCTACCTATCGTGACCCCGAAGGCACGCCTCAAACCTCCACATCTAATACTGTTGTGGTTGAAGTCGCTGAGATTGCTGGTATCACCGTTGTAAATACCGGAGCTCAAAAATACAATCCTGCTACGGCCCAAGGCGTTGCTGGCGCTGTTCAACCCGGTGATCAGGCTGTCTACACTTTTGAAGTCACCAACGTTGGTAACGACGAAACTGATATCAGTTTGCCGGCCCTAGCTAGCTTCACAGGTCCAGTTGACAGTGTTGTTAGCATCGTTGCCGACCTCAATGGCGATGGCACCTTTGAGCCCGCGACAGAAACTATCACTAACCGTACAGATATTGAAAACGTTGCTCCTGGAGCATCCTTTGAGGTGAGGGTCGTTGTTCAGACGTCTGCTTCAGCGCAGTCAGAAGACATCATCACGGTGCAGTATGGTGACACGCCTGGTGATGCACAAAACCAACCTTACGACTCTTCCGGTGGTAGCATCTTTACCGATGACAACGATGCCACTGATGCAGCAACACCAGGTACTCCTTTCGATTTAAATGGACCTAGCCAAACAGCTGCAGAAGCTGGGGATGAGGCCCCGGCTAACGGTGAGCGTGAAGCCAGTGCTACAGGGGAACTTACCATCAATGAAGTACCTCTCGAGCAGCCTTTAGTAACCCTGGAGAAAGAATTCTCTGCCTACGATGCAGGTGCTGATCCGGCTTCTCCCACAGATGATACTCTGACCTACGACCTGGAATTTACGGTTGGAAATACGGTACCAACAGGTAGCTCGGCCCAGCCGGCAGATCTACAACCAATTACGATCAGTGTCGATGGCGCCAATGCAAAACATGTTCTAATTTCAGATGCGCTGCCTGCAGGTACATCGTTTGTATCTTCTACTCCAGCGGACGGTACGTGGACTCCGGTATATACCGAATCTCCCGTTGGCACTAATCCAGTAGAAGCACTGTGGGTAACTGGAACTCCCTCCGCTGCCGCAACTCGAGTTGGTTTTATCAAAGACGCCGATACAGCAATTCCTGTGGGAACAACGGTAACTGGCTTTGATATCGTGGTAATCGCTGATGATGTTGATCCTACACAACAGCCGATTACCATTGCCAACGTTGCTCAAATCTTTGGTTCTGGCAATGAGGACGACCCTCTCACACCCGAAGATGAGTCCTTAATCTTCCCAGTGACAGATGAGTCTGGTGATCAAACACCTAGTAACTACGATCCGGTTACAGATACTTATAGTGACTTCAATCCGGATGTAATTGACGACCCAGCCACGCCGCTACCGGAAGGATTTACTCCAGACGATGGCTATATCGATGATCCTACCGATCTAATCACAACCGGTGTTAGCGATCAGATTACCAGCGATGATCCTGCTGACCCTGAGAACCTAGAGACTGGAACAATTGATCCTAGCGATGATAACCCAGCTACACCTGACGATGGTGGTGGTGAAGCAGTTGTTGTTGAGCTAGTCGCGGCTCCAGATTCTGATCTGTTAAATGGTCCTGACGGTGCTCCAGGTGCGGTTGGTCCGACAAGCGACAATGACGACTTTACCAATAAGTCTGCACCGTTCTCAGATGGTAATCCACCCGTAGTGGCCTTTACCAACACAGTCAAAAACGACAGTACAGAGGATGGCTGGATCACGCTGACTCCGATCGTCCCTGATACACCCGGCGATCTTCCCGCCGACACAACGGCAACTATTATTGCTCCCGATGGAACCCGTACCCTGTTTACCTACGATGGGGCAGGCGCTTGGACCAAGCAAGCGGGAGACCCTGATGTGATTGTTCCAATTCGTGCTGGCGGCTCCACTGCCGGTCCTGACGAATTTGACTACGGTGTTGAGGTTGATTTACCTGGTGTCGGGGTTACCGATCAAAATAGCTATCCCGTACCCATTCTGGCACAGTTTGACAGCGTTGCTGGTGGTCAGGACACAGACTATGAAGCTGACAACATCACTATCGATCGCGTTTATACCGGTTTCTTAGAGTTAGTCAAGACTGCTCAGGTGGTTCAGGGCGATGGTCCACCAGTATCGGGCGATCCTGCACCGGGTAACCATATTCGATACCGTGTTCAGTATCGTAACATCTCGGAAACTGAAACCGGCACTATGCAGGGTAACGTGCTCCTAACAGCGTCCGACCTGATTATTGTTGAGGATGGAACTGAACTAGCCTGTCCAAATGCAGCTTTAATCGTAGATCCTGTTACTGGCGATGCCATTGGCGGTCCCAACAACTGGGCGGTAGATAACGATACGGACGGTGTGCCTGATACCCGTCATGTCTTGAATAGCGTTAATTTGGACAACTTAGATACGGGATCTACCGGTAGCATTTTGTTCTACAACGGTCCTGC
>NZ_JADEXP010000159.1 GCF_015207065.1 Leptolyngbya cf. ectocarpi LEGE 11479
CCAGTAGTATAGTTAATGGAGTTATCTCCCTAAACAATGCTAATAATGGCCTTGAGCTACTCGCCCGTTGAAAGCGGCTCAAGACCGTTAATTACTAAGTGTTATATTCAAAGCTGAAAGTTCCAGCGAGTACTTATCTGTGAAAATATCATCGTTGCTAAATACTTGTCCTGATACGGATCGTGTTATCAATTTTTATCCTGGCCCAGGTGCGCTTCCTTTACCCGTCTTAAAACGAATTCATACAGAGCTGTTTAATTTTGATGGCACTGGAATGAGTGTGATGGAAATTAGCCATCGCAACCCCAAAATTCAATTCATCATTGACGATAGTGTCGAACGAATTAAGCGATTAATGACGTTAAATGATGAATTTGACGTCATCTTTTTGCAAGGAGGTGGATCACTTCAATTTCTAATGGTGCCAATGAATTTTTCCGAAGATGGAGACTACATCGATTATATCGATACTGGATATTGGGCTGAAAAGGCAATTCGAGCCGCGAAAGGTTTAGATAGGGACTTAGAAATTATTGCCTCTTCAGCCGACTCCTATCATACGAAGGTTCCTAACTTAGCTAAAGTCCAGCTGAGAGAAAAAACTAGATATCTGCATCTTTGTAGTAACAACACCGTTGTTGGCACTCAGTTTCATGATTTTCCAAAGTTCTCTGTGCCAGTTGTTGTCGATATGAGTTCTGACTTTATGAGCAAATCTATGGATACAACGAATCTAAGTTGTATTTATGCCCATGCTCAAAAGAATATTGGTCTTTCCGGTGTTACGGTTGTCCTAATTCGAAAAGAAATGCTTACTCAGGTTTCTGAAAATTTGCCCGAGTTTTTAGACTATCGGACTCATATTGCACGGAGGTCCAATTACCATACGCCACCTTGCTTTTCAATCTATGTAATGTGGCATATCTTACGCTGGATTGAAGAAGATATGGGGGGTCTGAATCAGCTTGGCGAAATTAATCAGAAAAAAGCTGATTTACTGTATAACTTTATTGACTCGTGTGCTCTATTTGACTGTCCTGTAGAGAAACAATCTCGTTCTCAAATGAACGTTGTATTTACTCTTCCTAGCAAGGATTTAGAACAACAATTTATTCAAGCAGCTGCAGAATCAGGTATTGTCGGAGTCGCAGGCCATCGCACTAAAGGGGGATGTAGGGTAAGTCTCTACAACGGTGTAACTATAGAAGCTGTGAGCAGCTTGACGATGTTTATGGAGGATTTTGCTCAGAATAATTAGTCTCTATGTAGTTTGGACATTAACGTCTTCAGCCTAACCCTGAAATTTATAATTAGAGATGACGATGAAAACCAGCTCACCAGTTTGTAGCTATAACGAATGGGATCCTCTAGAAGAGGTTATCGTTGGCACAATCGATGGGGTTACAGCACCTGTTTTGACCCACGATATGAAAACGTTTATCCGTAAGGATTATTGGACGTTTTACCAACAGTATGGCGGAAAACCCTATCCCAAAGAATTGGTGCAGAAAGCAGCCAGAGCCCTGGATAATCTACAAAAGGTGCTCGAAGACGAAGGTGTTGTTGTAAGACGACCAGACTCTGTTGATTATGCTCACCATGTGTTCAAAACTCCCTATTTCGAATCGGCTGGATTCTTTAATGCTGATGTTCGAGATGTTTTACTGGTCGTTGGTGACGAAATTATTGAGGCTCCAATGTCACAACGGTGCCGCTATTTCGAGTTTTTACGCTATCGCACCCTGATTCAGGAATACTTTGATAAAGGATCTATCTGGACGGCTGCTCCTAAGCCCAGAATGGCAAATTCTCTCTATGATTGGGACTATCCGGAAGAAGATATGGCCTTTTTTCGCGGTGAAGGTAATGTACCCGATAGCGTTGGTCCTTTGAACGGACGCTTTATTACTACAGAGGCAGAGCCTTGCTTTGATGCCGCTGATTTTACGCGTTTTGGTAGGGATATCCTAGCCCAGAGGAGTCATGTTACTAATGATCTAGGAATTAAATGGATGCAAAGACACCTTGGTTCAGACTATCGTATTCATACGGTCAAATTTCGCGACCCAGGTCCCATTCATATGGATGCAACTTGGGTTCCCATTGGTGAAGGTCGAGTGTTGTCCTGTCCTGACCGTCCCTGTATCTCTTCCGATGTTCTAGACATGTTTAAGCAGGGAGGATGGGAAATCTTCTATCCTCCCAGAGGTGTAGCAGAAGCTGAGTTTCATATGTCAAGTCGCTGGCTCTCTATGAACATTCTGATGATTGATCAAGAAAGAGTTGTGGTTGAAAAAAGTGAAGAACCCACGATCAGGTTCTTTAAAGAAATTGGTCTTAAACCCATTCTAGTAGACTTTAAGGATCACTATATCTTTGGTGGAGGGCTACATTGTGCAACTTGTGATGTGCGCAGGCGGGGCACATTACAATCATATTTCTAAAGCCACTACATGGCATCCATGGGACACAAAGATTGCTTCGAGATGTAAAAAATGGACTTATATTTGATCTCTACAGAACCTTAATCTTAATGATTAACAATTTTCCTCCACTCTAAAGAAAGGACTTTATCCATGGAAGTCTCACAACCCAACCCATCTGATATGGCATTTAAGTATTTTGATCTGTATGGCTCAATGCGTGCACACAAAGTCATGTTGGAAGATATGGCAAGAATGCGGGCATACCACTCGGCGATTTTTAAGACCAAGTCAGAAATGTTTAAGGATAAGGTGATTCTTGATGTGGGTTGTGGAACAGGAGTACTTTCTGTGTGGGCAGCTAAGGCAGGTGCAAGACGTGTTTATGGTGTGGAAGCAGGCAGCGCTAACAAACTTGCTAAGCAGCTAATTCAACATTCGAATGTATCTGATGTTGTTACGATCCTACATTCCAAAGTTGAGGACATCGATCTAGATGAGCCAGTAGATGTGATTGTTAGTGAGTGGATGGGAAGCCTTCTGCTCAAAGAATCGATGTTTGATAGCGTCGCCTATGCTCGTGACCGGTGGCTGAAGTCTAATGGGTTAATGCTGCCCTCCTATGCCAATATTTTGCTTGGACTATATAGTCCAAGTGAGGAACACGATCATACTCGCTTTGTTCGGGAAAAGCTTGAAAAAGAGATTACGGAATGGGAGCAGACAGTCACTGATCTTCAGAGTCTTGATATAGATTACTCTGACTTTACGGATGATCTAGGGCAAGAATTATCTGACTATTTTTTGGGTAATGCAGTTCGTGTCAATTACTTATCTCAGGAAAATTTAGCTGCAAAGCCCCAACAAGTATTTGAGTTTGATTGTGCAACAGTTGACCCTGAGATACTGGTTCAGTTCAGTCAGGAATTTCAGTTTACTGTTGATCAACATACTGAAATTAAAGGATTTCTAGGTTGGTTTACAACCGGTTTTCCCAATGGAGTCATTCTGAATACTGGTCCGGGACCAACTTACAATCACTGGGGGCAGCAGCTGTATCCGTTTAAGAATGCTTTTAAGGTAGTGCCAGGAGATCAAGTAAAAGGAATAATCAACTTTCGTCGGGACTATGATGAGTCAAGGTTGAATGTAGTTGAGTTTAAGTATCAACTCAATACTGGTATTCAACACACTGCTGTGTTTAGCATGGGTTCTGTAGAACATATGCATCAGGGCTCAAAAAGCGTGCTGTTTTCCCCACTATAAAAATTGCTATCACGATTTATAAGCTTTGTTGCGGTAGAAGCGTCTCTGCTTTCTAGCGATGTCGGGTAGGGGCAAATTTTTCTGTGATATGATTTCCCTAGAAAAATTGATAAGTAATCCTAATCCTAAGGTTATTTAGCCCCGGTATCAGTGGTGGCCACTTACAGCTGTTCCGGAGCATTCCCTACTTGCCAGTTAAACCTGCTCTTCAATGGATGTAGACACGCTTGTACTCGAGGTAGAACGACTTTTACAGCGACGGCTGGGGACACTTGAGCGACTAGTCTTACATGAGTCATGGTGCCGCCGTAGCTATGCCGAGATCGCTCAAAGCTCCAGCTACGCTACGGAGTACATTAAGCAGGTTGGTTCTAAGCTCTGGTCAGAACTATCAGCGGTGCTAGGGGAGAGCGTCAGCAAAAAAAGCCTCCGGCTGATTTTGACGCCTGACCGTCTGCTGCAGACGCATCAGCTGCAGACAGTGGGCGTAGCAAAACAGGCTGCTACAGCCGGTCAGACATTGCCAAATGGCTTAGGTCAGCCCCGGAATACTCTGCTCCCACCTGGAGATCTGACGGCTGCTACCAGACGATTTCCATCGGGTCCTCTGTCCTTAGAATCTCCTCTCTATGTCGAGCGCCTGCCCCAGGAAACAAATGCCTTTAACGAGCTGAGCTACCCTGGCTGTTTGCTAAGGATTAAAGGCCCTCGCCGTATGGGTAAAAGCTCCCTGCTGAATCGCCTGCTAGCCCACAGTCGTCGCCAGGGCTATCACACCGTCACCCTCAATTTTCAAGAAGTAGACCGGGAAATTTTTGACCATCTGGACCGTTTTCTGCGCTGGCTATGTGCCAATGCCAGTCAGCAGCTAGGGCTTCCGTCTAAGGTGGATGCTCTATGGGATGAAGAGATGGGTAGTAAAGTCAACTGCAAGCTTTATTTTGAACGCTATCTGCTGCAGGAGATTTCATCCCCATTGGTGTTGGGGATTGACGAACTGAATCGTATTTTTGGCTATGGGAGTATTGTTCAAGATTTTTTGCCCATGCTGCGGGTATGGCACGAACGTTCAAAAGATAGTGAAATTTGGCAAAAGTTAAGGCTTATCTTAGTCCATGCCACGGATCTTTACGTACCGTTAAATCTAAACCAATCTCCATTTAATGTGGGATTACCCATTAAGCTTGCACCCTTTACTTTAGAGCAGCTGACCACTTTAGCCTATCGCTATGGCGTAGACAGCCTTCTGCAGGACCGGGCGTCATGGCATTCTTTTTATCAGTTGATTAATGGCCATCCCTATCTAGCGGGTCTAGCGTTTTACACCTTGCAGCAGGGCCAACGGTCTCTAGACCAAATTGTGTCTACGGCAGCAACAACTGAAGGTATTTACAATCAACATCTCCAGCGCTGTTTGGCTATGTTAAAAAGCGATCCGTCAATTGCTACTAGCTATCACCAGGTTGTTACCCAACGCAGTGGGACTGTACTGGATGCGATCGCAAGTTACAAGCTCGATAGTTTAGGGTTAATTCGTTTTGATCAAACCTTAGTCAAACCCAGCTGTGAGCTATATCGCCTTTATTTCAGCCGTCAGTTAGATGCGCTCGAACGCCAGTAGTGTTCCAATGGGAAGCAACTACATCTGAACTACCCGATGGTAAGAAAAGTGAGTAGTTTTTGAGTATGTTACTTAACACCTAAAAATTTTAGAGACTTTTAAGGAGCCTCCGGTGAAGAATAGGACTACAGCATTCCATACCCTATGCGATATCAAGTTGGTGGCACTCTGCATGCAACGGATCCCACCTATGTAGAGCGACAAACAGACATTAACCTGTTAGAAGCACTGATAGCAGGGCGGTTTTGCTATGTGCTTAACTCTCGCCAGATGGGCAAATCCTCCTTGATGGTGCGCACCAAGTATCGTCTGCAGCAGGCCGGCCATCGCTGTGCCATGGTCGATCTCACCAGTATTGGCAGTAAACAGATAACGCCTGTCCAGTGGTACAAGGGGCTGCTGGCTGAGCTTTGGCATGACTTGCCGACCGATGAGAATACAACCGATGGGAACGACTTTCAATACTGGTGGCAGACCCAGGGTGATGTCTCTCTACCCCAAAAATTTAGCCGATTTATTGCCGATAGATTATTAACCCAGCATCCTAACGACCATTTTTATATTTTTTTAGATGAAGTTGACAATGTCTTGGGGCTACCCTTTTCCGTTGATGATTTCTTTGCCGCGATTCGCTATTGTTACAACCGACGGGCGGTAGATCCTCGCTATCATCGCATTACGTTTGCCATGTTTGGGGTGGCCAGTCCGGCGGATTTGCTCCAGGACAAACAGCGAACCCCCTTTAACATTGGTCAGGCGCTGTCCTTAGATGGATTTTCCCTGGCTGAAACGACCCCGCTGGCGTTAGGACTGCAAGAGCTAGGGGTATCGTCGCCTCCCCTGGCAGATATTCTGCGGTGGACGGGGGGGCAGCCGTTTCTAACCCAAAAAATCTGTCAGCTATTAACCGAGGTGGGAGAGCCCCCGACCGATTTAGATACCGCTAGTCGCCGGGTGGACTGGGTGGTACAGACTCGACTGATTGATAACTGGGAGGCCAATGATGAGCCTGAACATTTACGCACAATTCGCGATCGCATTCTTAATCAACCGACCCTAACCAGCCGACTGCTGGGTCTTTATCAACAGATATTGGCTGACCAGGTGGTCCCGTTTGACAGTAGCCAAGAACAAACCGAGCTATTGCTCTCAGGAGTAGTCGCCAACCGCCAAGGCTGTCTCAAAGTCAAAAATCCGATTTACCGGGCAATTTTTAACCATGACTGGGTAACGCAGCAGCTGTCGCTACTGCGCCCGTACTCAGAGCCGTTCACTAACTGGATTGCGAGTCAACAAAAAGATTCTAGCCATTTACTCAGCGGTTTGGCCCTGCAAGAAGCCATGGCCTGGGCCGATGAAAAACAGCTCAGCGACTTAGATTATCGTTTTCTAAGAACCAGTCAGCAACAGGAACAACAGCGAATTGAAACCCAGCTAGCAGAAGAACAACAACAGCGAGAACAGATCCAGTTTGCCCTGGGCGTTACCCGTGAAGCACACCAGGTAATAGCCGCAGTCAAGTTAGCCAGTCGGCAACGGGTCAAACGCTTACGCCTGCCATCCTGGTGGGTGCTGCTCGTGGGCTGCGGCACAGCCCTGTTGGTGTGGCTATTGTGTCTTACCGGCTGGCTGCAGAGCAGTGAATGGACGTTGCTTGACAGCTTTTTTCAGCTGCGTCAGGGAACAACCCCGATGGATCCTCGCATTACTTTGGTAACCATTGATGAAGCGGATTTACAACAGGTGGGCCGGTATCCCATTCCAGATGAAGTGATTGTTGATGCCTTACAAAAATTAGAAGCGCAACAGCCTCGACAGATTGGTCTAGTATTTTATCGTGATTTACCCGTCGAGCCCGGTACAGAACGCCTGCATGAGCTATTTGCCACCATGTCCAATGTAATTGGCATTGAGAAAGTCATTGGCAATCAGGTGGCCGCTCCTGCCCAGCTGACTAGCCGCGACCAAGTGGGGTTCACCGATCAGGTATTTGACGCCGATGGCAATCTGCGGCGAGCCTTATTGTCACTGCGTACCCCCGATGGCAATCTGCACCACAGTCTGGCCCTCAAGCTTACCCTTAACTATCTAGAAGCCATTGGCATTCATCCCCATGAATCTCCCCAATCATCCCACACGATACGTCTGGGACAGACTACACTACGACCGTTTCGCCATAGCAGCGGGGGCTATGTACGTGCCGATGATGGCGGTTATCAGATATTAATCAACTATTGGGGGACCCAGAGTAAATTTCAAACCTATTCTCTCCAACAGATACTGACCGATAAAGTGCCAGACGCGATGATGCGCGATCGCCTAGTGCTGATTGGGCCAGTGGCCGAAAGTATACAAAATCTAGTGGGCACGCCCTACAATAACTCCTGGTTTGGTCGACCCCAAGAAGAAATGGCTGGAGTGACGGTCCATGCCAATATTATCAGCCAGCTCCTGGCCGCTGCCCTAGACAAACGACCGCTGTTACACACAGGGCCAGAAGTTTACGAAACCCTATGGGGCCTGATGTGGACATTGGCCGGTGCTGGTATGGCCTGGTGGTTGAAATCTCTCAGATGTATTTTCATCGCAGCGATTACGGGGCTAATTACTTTATTGGCGCTCTGTTATACCAGCTTTTTAGCCGGGTTGTGGTTACCTATATTTTCTGCTGGGTTAGGTTGGAGTCTGGCCATGTTGGCATTGATCGTGATAACTCACCAGCAGTTAAAACGAATTCAACTACAACAAACAGTACAGCAGCTAATAACAATTTCCCGTGAGAAACCAGCGGTGGGACAAATTGCGTTAGAATATCTGCAACAAACTGAAAGTGAAGAAAATCAGAAATTAATTCGTAATTTGTTAGCTAGGCGTTTGCCACACCAGCCAACTTAAATCAAATGTTTGCTGTTTCTACTTAGGAGATAGCCCTAAAGCGATCAGCAATGTCGATTCTAGCCTTAAATTCAGTTGCGAGACCTATGCATTTTGGGGCTCATTTGGTAACTCACTGCGTGAGCCTAGTCCTGATGTCCGATTGGGGGATTGGTCTCCGGGGGGCTCAAAGCTTTTTGAAAAGCTGATTGTTTCCTGGATGATGACACTATCGTGAGAGTAGAAACTGACTGCTGGAATGCCAGGCAAAGTTATAACAATGATTAATAAAATTGCTGATTTCCAGCTATTAAAAGGGCCATGATCAATAGATAGTGTTCGGTACATTTTTTAAAAAATAAACATTAATTCGATCACGGTTGAATGGGCCGTAAAGATCTACATCGGTGGCAATCTCAATGTAGGCAATGGTCAATATCAGCCCCTATTAATCCTTTTAACGTATCCGTGACCAGGTTATTGAGAACGTTGACACATCTTAAGTGAAACCCTGCTTTTCCCACTGTATTAAGGTATTGGGCGCATTAGGTGGGAAAAGTGCGAAAATCAGAAAAGTCAGACAGATTAAGATTAGATACCACGGTTTTTTAGGCTGACGTAGCCAAACCAATAGCAAATGCAACAGAGCTAAATTAGAAACGACAAGAACTTTCTTTCTTCGGCTTCTAGGCCTTAAGTTCACACTTTAGATACCGTTTTCTTACCCCTGTATGGGATATGCTTGCGGACAGATAAATTAATCCAAAAGAAACACCTTTTATTTAGGAATCTGAGCGTAGTCAAATGAGGGCTGAGCGCAGTCGAAGCCCGGCTTTACCCCTGCTTTTTATTGTTCTCTATTGACCCATATGTACGATTTAAAGAGGAAACTAAAGGATGAATCGTCGTGAGTTTGGTAGTTTTTTCAGTTTAGGACTGTTGGCAACATCTTTGCCAGTTGCGATCGCAGCCTGCACCCCCAAAGAAACCTCCGCTGATGCCCCAGAAACAGAAGCTGCCATTCCCCCAGAAACACCCACATCGCGACCTGATGGATTTGAAACGCTAGGTACTGTCGCTGACCTCGATAGTCAGGGCTATTTATCTAGTAAAGAGTTGACAGGTGGGCCTGTCATTGTTGTTCGAGATAGTACCGAAGGAGTTGTCGCCCTTAGCTCTGTGTGTACTCACCAGGGCTGTACCGTCGAATGGAAGGATGATGCTTTTGTCTGTCCCTGCCATGGATCTAAATTTGATGCTGACGGTAGCGTTGCCGTTGGGCCAGCCACAGACGCGCTCAGTGTTTATGAAGCCACGATCGAAGGTGACTGGGTGCTGGTAAAAGCCGTGTAGGCTTAGCACCCAGCTCAGCTCTTGCATCGGGTGGAGAAGCCTCAACCCGCCCAGGGTTGAGCTATTATTCTTGCATTGGCGACAAGACAACAGATTGCCAAATAGTCTGCAGGTGTGGATCGTTGGGACGATCTTTTAATTCTCCCATGATGACGGCCAACATGTCGTACCAATAGCCATGTTTAGCTAACCATTGGGCCTGTTTTAGGGGAGTTGACTGTGGCTCTAGTACAGTTTCAGCCACCCGCTGTACCCAGCCTACCAGCACAGGATTATCCGGGTCGGGCTGTTCGTCGCAGACTACTACCACGTGCCAGCGGTAGTTGCGACCTATGGTGAGGGGCTGTGCCTGATCTGAGAGCGATAGGCTGACGACCCCGGTTTGGTCTGCCACCCAAAAATCTTCTTCTGCATAGTAGAGACCCTCCTCATCTGTGACAGTGAGAATGAGCCGCTGAGCTGATGTGTTTTCCGGCAGCTGCACAGTGACCGTAGGACGCTCTGCAAACGTTAGGCCAAAGTTGCTCTCCGGCATTAACGTCTGTACCGGCTGTTCTTCCAGGGCACAGCGCCCACCATCCCGTGAACCTAGCCCAGAGGTACGCCTGGGAGAGTCGTCCCCCGGTGGATCAAACGTTTCATGAAAAATAACTGTTTCCGCCAAGTTTGCCTCGCTAGACGATAATTGCGCTTTGACCGGTTGGATAACAGCAGCCGTAACGATAGAAAACATAGCGACTGCTCCCCAACGAACCGTTGAGGAATTATTCAAAGAGGGTTTGAGATGCATTTAGATAGACGTTTCATACAGTACTAAACTGAGCCAATTTGCTATGACAATCTCTACTAAAGCTTACATAGCGGTTTTTGTGGATTCAGTGAAGTTTTCAGCAAAAATACGTAGAAAACTTCAAAAGCTTGGCTGAATCTTTTTAGGCATATATCCATACTCAAGTTATCCAAATGAAGCCTTCCTCCTGTGCCCCTTGAGCGGAGTCTAGCGTTCTCTGAGCGGAGTCTAGCGTTCTCTGAGCGGAGTCGAAGAGAGCGCTATCATAACCAATTCCCCGTGAGTACAAACGGAGCCCAGTAGTAGGGATGGCTGTAGTTCGCACTTTTTAGCAGTGAGAGCTGTGCTTGCTGTAGGGCGTCTGAGCGCGATCGCAACGGCTGGCTCAGTTGCCGATACAGCTCGCTCATCAGGTCTGCTGTCGAGAAGTCTTCTACCGACCACAGCGAGGCGATGGTACTTCTCGCCCCAGACCGCACGGCCACACCGGCCATGCCTAAGGCGGCCCGGTCATCGCCCTTGGCAGTTTGGCAGGCGCTGAGTATCAATAGCTCCACCGGGGTTTGCAGTTCTCTCTGCTGCAGCAAACCCTCTAATTCTTTAATTTGTAGCCGAGTGTTCCAGGTCAGAATAAATGTCTCATCAGCCTTGGAGCTAAACTGCCCGTGGGTGGCCAGATGCACAATGGAGATGGGCCGTTCGACCACTTCTTTGGCGAGCTTGGCCTTGGTAAAATTTTGATTTAACAATACGCGAGCCGAGGCTTGGGCTTGAATTTGATCTATTTCCACATCCACGGCGGGCAAGGCATTAAACCCCTGGCGGGCCAATGACATGCCCCCAGCCAATACTTCAAACCGTTGGTCACTTAGACTGGGTGACTCAAATAGCTGTAATCCGGGCGTTAGGGCGATGCCATAGCGTTCAACTAAAAACTGATTACCATCATGCAAAACTGCCATGGGTACATTGCGAAGAGAGCCATCTAGAACAAACACTAGACGCTGAATATCTTGTTGCGCCAGGGACTCTTCCGCCGGACGCAGTAGCCAATCGTAAAGCTGTTGGGCTGGAGCCAGCACCCGCTCCGCCGGAAAAGCTGGGTTGAGCGCCTGTCGTAATGCCTGAAACGTTTCTCGTCTCCTCTCGACAGACAAGGCTGTACCGTAATGCCGCAGCGAGCCGTCGGGGAGGGCTAAAATTACCTCCAGTCGCTGATCCAGCAAAATAGGATAAACAACGGCAGCTTGGGAATCAATCTGATCGATGGGGCGAGCGCGATAGGTCAAACAAGCTTCTCGAAAAAAGTTTTCTAGCTCTGCCAGCTGTAAGGCTTCGATGACGTCCCGAGACTGAGCCAGTCGCTGCTGTTGTTCATCCGTGGGCAGTGTATCAACAGTCTGTAGCAACAGCTGGACTAGCTGCCGATAAACCGGCTCCACCTGCTGTTGAAAGGAAAACTGGATATCAGGATTGAGGGCGACGAGATCTTGATCTAGGGATTCTAACAGGGTGACGGCTTGACTATAGGCAACGATAGCCGTTTGAGTCTGACCCTGGGCCTTGAGAATACGTCCCCGCTGCCATTGCCAAATGGCCATAATCTCATCTGCCTGTACCTGTCGGGCTCGGTCTAAAGCCTGGTCTGTTAAAGATAGCGCTTCAGAAAACTGTTGCGACTGTTCATAGAGCTTGCCTAACTGGCCCAGGGCGTAGGATTCAGCCTGAGGATCGTTAAGTGTGCGTGCCTGCTGAGCGGCTTTAGCGAGGAGAGAGGCGGAAGAGTGAAAAGAGGCGGAGAAAAACTCTGACTTGGCTAGCAGGGTTTCGGTAAAGTTTACCTGGGCATAAATACCCCAGCGGCTGGGGAGCAGGGCTGTGAGTTGAGCGTATAGGGTTGCTGCGGTAGCAACCGACGGAGCCAGCCGCAGCTGATTGAGGGCGGCTTCAAACCAGAGACGAGACTGGGACGGTGTCGTGGATAGGACCTGTTGATAAAAGTCAATAGCTGTTGGAGAGTCTCCCTGGGCCTGGGCGGTGTTGCCGAGTTGAAACTGGGCCTGGGCGATCGCATCTCTAGCATCTAACGCTTGGGCAATTGCCAAACTATCGTTCAGCACTACCTCGGACTCTTCTAGTGCCCCAGTCGTCCTCAGCAGAATACCAACGGACTGGAGACCCTGGGCCTTGAGCAGTGAAGCGGGCTGGGCGGCTAGCTCCTGGCGCAGCGTGGTCATTAACTGACGAGCCTGGGTGTAGTAGCCTAGCGATCGCCATGCCTGGATCTGATTAGTTTGGGCCAAAACCACCCCCGATGAATCAGCTCCCTGGCGATAGTGCTGTTCGGCTGTTTGCCAGGTTGCTAACGCGGCAGCGGGGTGCCCCTGGTAAAACTGTAAACGACCTTGGGCATTGAGTACCTGAGCCATAGCAACAGGCTGATTAGGAACATGCCTGCGGGCCTCGGCCATGGCGTTTTCAGCGGCAGACCACTGGCCCAAGTCCTGATAGACCAGGGTGAGATAGGTGTAGGCCAATGTCTTGTTAGTCGCTGTCGCCGCCGTTGCTGCGGCCTGTCGCCACTGGGTAATCGCCTGTTGCAGCTGGCCAGCATCGTAGAACTGTTGTCCTTGATCTAACAGTATGGCCGTGGTAGCGGCTGCCCCCCCTCTAACTCCCCCTTGGTAAGGGGGAGAACTGGAGCTTCCCCCCTTACCAAGGGGGGATTGAGGGGGGTAATGCAGGATTTTGAGCCCCTTTTCGAGATGTGTATACACGGTAGCCCTAAAGAGCGGCAGATCCGCTGCCTGAACAGTGCCTACACTGAGCCAATAGCTCAAACAGCAGGCGAGTATACAGATAAAACCGTAGCGTAGCCGTCTCATAATGCCTCCCGTGCTGTGGCGCAGGCTGGAGCGTTCAGGCTGACTGAGGGAGACACACTGGCCACTAACTGCACCTGTCCCCGGTCATCGACAAACCAGTCCTGGGCTTCGCTTAAAGTTTCGTGGGTTAACTGAGGAGCCGTGATCTCACCTGCGGACTCGCCTGGCCGTCGCCAGTCGTGCAAAATCGTGCTTCCCTGTCTTAGCTGTCGCGGGTCGGTGGGCAGTCCGCCGCGTCCGGTGGTGATCAGGGAATTAGCTGGATTCGCCGGGGCAGCGCAGCGGGCGGTGATTTGATCGGTGGAGGCAAGCTGGTCAGGCAGCACGGTATCCGTGGGTTCAATATCTGGATTAAACTGTTCAATCACGACATTGCCATCGAGACCAAACTGAGAACTGGCGGTAATGTCATTTAGCGGGGTGAGATTTTCTCGAAAGTCGATGCCAAGGAGGCCCTGGGTTGCGATCGCAATCCTCCCCCCATTCCCTTCAAACGCATTGGCGGTAATGTCGCTGTTACTACCAGGAATTGCAATAATAAACCCGTCGCCTACCGTAATGTTGCCCCCGTTACCCCCTGC
>NZ_JADEXP010000642.1 GCF_015207065.1 Leptolyngbya cf. ectocarpi LEGE 11479
GAGATCAACAGCTCTGTAACGAATGATTTTTCTCACCTAAAGACCTACTCCCCAGCGAGCTTTGCGAGCGCACTCCCCAGATCTACAAATCTGGAAACGTCGCTTTAATGGCCGGATGGACCAGCTGATGATTGACTACATTGAGACCTTCGGCCAGGGCAGGGTCTGCCTCCAAAGCCCCCAGTCCCAGGTTGGCTAGCTTGAGCACATAGGGCAGCGTACTGTTATTTAAGGCTTCGGTTGCTGTACGGGGAACAGCCCCAGGCATATTGGGCACACCGTAGTGCAGCACGCCTGATTCTTCATAGATCGGTTCGCTGTGGGAGGTGGGGCGTACTGTTTCAATACAGCCACCTTGGTCTACGGCGACATCAACGATGACGGCACCTGTGGGCATGGTTTTGACCTGCGATCTCGACACCAGCGTTGGTGGCCGTCGACCCGGCACGAGCACTGCTCCAATGAGTAAATCTGCCTGACTCACCGCCCGCTCAATATTGGCAGAGTTACTGTAGAGCAACCGCACTCGCGAGCCAAACAACTCTTCCAGCTGGTTCAACCGATCTAAATTGATATCGATCAGCGTTACCTCAGCCCCCAGACCCACTGCCATTTTGGTTGCCTCAGTGCCAACAATACCGCCCCCTAGCACCACCACACGCCCCGGACTGACACCTGGAATCCCCCCTAGTAAGACACCGCGCCCTCCCTGCTGCTTTTCTAGAAACCTGGCACCAAACTGCACCGATAGTCGTCCAGCAATAATGCTCATGGGGGTAAGCAGCGGTCGCTGGTGGTTCTTTTCAACGGTTTCATAAGCAATGGCCGTAGCCCCGCTCTGGATGAGTGCTTCCGTCAGTCCGCGACTGGCTGCCAAATGCAGATAGGTAAATAGCAGCTGTTCTTTTTGCAGATAATCATATTCCTTTGGCAGTGGCTCTTTAACCTTCACCACCATGCCCTGTTGCCAGGCATCAGAAGCTGAACCGAGGGTGGCTCCTGCCTGCTGATAATCAGTATTACTAAATCCTGCCCCTACCCCAGCATCGGTCTCTACTATGACCTGATGCCCTTGTTCTGTAAGTGCTCTGACACTGTTAGGACTCAGCCCGACCCGAAACTCTAGATTTTTAACTTCTTTTGGTACACCAATCTGCACAAGCA
>NZ_JADEXP010000160.1 GCF_015207065.1 Leptolyngbya cf. ectocarpi LEGE 11479
GCTCTAGTACAAGGGGAGCGGTGGAATCTGAAAAACCAGAAGTTTCGGCGGGACCTGACGCCTCTAGATGAAACCTGTCCCTGCTACACCTGTCAAACCTTTACTCGCGCCTATCTCTGCCATTTAATTCATGCCCATGAACTACTGGCCTATACGCTGTTATCCATCCACAACATCACGGAGCTGATTCGCTTTACCCAGTCCATTCGTAAAGCAATTTTACAAAATCAGTTCGCTGTAACGTTCCAAAAGTGGCTAGAACCCTCTGAAAAGAATGACTAGGTAAATTATTAACAAACTTTAGGCGACACCGCAGCATGTTAAGATGTGAGTCAATTATTAAGCAAACTGTCGCCAAAGTAGAGAGGTTCTCATGGATGCGGTCCTACTGTTAGCTAAACTTCCCGAAGCTTACCAAGCATTTTCTCCCTTGGTAGATATTTTGCCTATTCTACCTATCTTTTTCTTGCTTCTAGCCTTTGTTTGGCAGGCCTCTGTTGGTTTTCGGTAAAGCTTTTCTCATATTGCTACCAACTTCTTAATAAAAAGGGAGATATGCTTAAGCGTATCTCCCTTTTTATTTTTGCTAAAGGGTCATGTGGGTATAGGCATGCTGTTTCACATTATCTTCTGTGGTCACCTGGTGAGAAGCATTTAAGATCCGCTTTTTTTCCGTAGAAAAATTCACCTCAGAAAACGTCTGCCCATGGGGCACCGTTGTCTGAATATCCGCTCTGGTTTGATAGGTTCTAGCAGCAGCCATGGCACGCTCTACAAAGTTTTCACAGAACTGGGCGTCATTAGTATCACCGAGCAACGGTGTTACGGTCGGCTGATTATCTTTGACGATCTCACCGAGCTGCAATCCATACAGCGTCTTATAGGCTGTGGGGACTCCTTTTACTAACGCTTCGAAATAAGCCGAGGGAACTGGCTCAAAGACCTTGACTGGTACGACATTACCGTCTTGTTTTGCAAAGCAGTGGGCTAAACCCACAATTACATAGTCGCTGTCTGATAACGCCGCTGGAACAGTAGATAGAGTCATAGGGTGCCCGCAACAATTTTGATCGCTTTACTGCTCCTAATCGTAACGTTCTCGGTCTGATGGCAAAACACTACGGCTGAATCCGTTATAAAACCCCAAGAGTTTTAACGTTTGGCAACCTAGAGCGAGCGATTCCATCGCAGATTCCGCACTCAACGCGTAAATTTACATAGAATTCTTGACTCAGACGGTATGAGATTGAGATCGCTCCGTTTTTTTGCGGTTGGGCTCACAACATCAGCCATGCAACGATCTGACTAATCAGTCAGGCCCTCTGTTGTATTTACCCAACTCAGAGCTAGGCCACAACATCAACCCACCATTATAGCCATCCTCTAATAATCCTTTACCGTGAACGATAGGGAGTGATATATCCCATGCAGTCATCGGCAACTTCTACACCTGACGAATCTAATCGAGCTCCATCAATAGCTAATGGGGATCAAGTTTATGTCAATCGGGCCAAATGTCATGCAGCTATGGGACATCTGCAGGAAGCCATCGCGGACTACGATTGTGCCATCGACATTAATCCCTACAACATTAACGCCCGTCTGCAGCAAGGCATCCTTTTTAGAGAACTCAAGCTGTACGACGATGCCATCGTCTGTTTTGGCTTGGCCTTATTTTTAGGAGGTCTAAAGGCCCCCATCTACGCAGAGCGAGGTCGAGCTTACCACTTAGATGGGCACTGGAACTATGCAATTGGTGACTACCAGCAAGCACTGACCATCCTCCACCAATCTCCTAGCCCATCCTTAGTAGGACAGATTCAAACTTGGATGTCTGAACTGCTTGACCACTAATCAATAGAAATTTTTTGGGGACCCTTACCGGCATCGTCATCATCGCTTTGGCTAGACACATCAGCCCCCTGATTTTCTAGCCAGCTTTTTACTGGATCATCACTCAGATCGAGCTTTAGCAGCCCAGATGCAAACCCGCTCAAAAAGGCGACGGGCTGCCCTAGGATCTCTTGCACAATGGGTGTCAGCTCATCGAGAAACATAGATTTAACAGACTGTTACAAAAATACCTTAGTTATCCTAACGCGGCTCAGGAACAATCGGTGGCAAATAGAGGGAAATCCTTCAGGGCTCTAGCGCAGCCCCCGACGACCATTGGGATAGATGGTTGACCAATTTGTTTTAGTCGTGGCCAACTGAGCCTCAGTCAAGTTAGCGCCCGTTAAGTCTGCTCCACACAAATTAACCCCTTTGAGATTAGCCCCCGCCAGGTTACTGCGATTCAGGTTGGCTCCCCGCAGATCGCTATTTTCTAAGTTTGCTTCTCCCATGTAAGCATTGGATAACTTAGCATTTTTCAAATTACACTGACGCAAATCGGCTTTACTGAGATTCACATTGGTCAGGTCAGCCCCTTGCAAAGCACAGTTCATTAACTGAGCCCCAGCAAAACTAGCGCCGCTCAGCACCATCCGCTGCAGGTTAAGCCGCCCAAAATTCTGTAGCGAGAAGTCACGATGGCCTCGCTCATACGCTTTTTGTACAGCTTCAGGGGTGATTTTTTTACCTTGCCCAGAAAATGGACCCGATTGGCTTGAACTACTTGAGAGTAAATTACCCGCTGAACGACGGGGAGCAATGGGGGAAGCCCCCTTAGTATTTTGGCGACGTTCTCGTCGAGCCCGAATAGCTGCCGCCAGACGAGCGGACGGAGATGCCCCTGATGTAGAGTCATCTAACCCTAAAACGGATGCCGTATCGTCGCTGTTAAAGGTAGGCTGGCTGGTCGGTCCCACATCTTTAGGAGCAGTGGTGGGAATAGCCATATTTTGAGCCAAGCTATGGAGATAGGGTTCTAGATCCAGATCGCGCAGAATAGCATCAGCAGAACTATAGCGGTGCCGCACTGAAATTTCGAGCATTTTACTCAAGACCCCCGCAAAATGCTCACTCACTTTCACATGCTGCTGCCAAAGGATTTCCCCAGACTGAGGATCGTAGGACATTTCCTTAGGTGACTTTGCCGTTAGGAGATAGAGACAGGTAACCCCAATGGCATAAATATCACTGGCATACACGGGCCGCATCGCCATCTGCTCGGGGGGAGCATAGCCCGGTGTACCCACAGCATAGGCGGTTAAAGCTGTATGCCCTGACTCTTCATTCGCCTTCACCGGATTAACCTTATCCTTGACGGCGCCAAAGTCAATCAGTACCAACCGTTTGTCAGCATCGCGACGGATCAGATTAGCCGGTTTAATATCACGGTGTATGACTTGATTACGGTGAATGTACTGCATGACCGGCAGTATTTCACTCAGAAACTGTTTGGTTCCCGCTTCACTGAAGGCCCCTCTGGTTTTGACCTCTTTTTGAAGGGTGGCACCGTGAATATATTCCTGAACCAGAAAGAAATCCGTACGAGCCTCAAAATAATCTAACAGCCGTGGTAGCTGGGGATGGTTACCAATTTTGCCGAGGATTTTGGCTTCACGGGCAAATAAATCGCGAGCCATTTGCATCACATGGGGAGCTGCTGTAGTCGGCTGTAGCTGTTTAATCACACAGGGAGGACAGCCTGGTAACCCCTCATCATGGGCTAAAAATGTAGTCCCAAAGCCTCCTTTGCCCAGGGCACCACTCACACGATAGCGATCGCGCAGCAGCAGAGTGGATCCACAGGCAAGACATTCTCTCGCTGTAGAGGGATTTTTGGGACTAGGACACTCTGAATTGATACAGTAGGTCATGTAGCTTTAGCCACCCTGCTCATATCTCTATGACTGGGGCTATGGTTAACTATGGCACGACATCTTCTCAAACACTGGGGCAAAGAATAACCCTTTACCACTACATCCATAGGGAATGAAACCGATTGGAATTTACTCCAGTACTCTCTAATTACACTGGAATTCGCAACCATCAGTCATGAGTAATGGAATCGGTAAGATTCTTTCAATAGATTAATTTTATTCCTTTCCAACTTTAATAAATTCCCTGGGAGAGATCCATATAGAAACGGGATCAACGCTAATGCAACCCTGCGTTGAGAATAATCGTAGTAGATCTTTTTATTATCCTTATTATCTTATCCAATCGTTAACGGTACTAGTATCAATTTATGAATTCGACCCACACCTCATCACCAAACCGACGGCTTAACATAGGGCTTCAACGGTAGAATAATTTGGGTTTATTGCTGCCCATACCCTTTCAATTCAGGCTCCATGCGCATTTCTGTCAACTGGCTCAAAGAATTTGTCGATCCACAGCTAACGCCTGAGGCCATTGGTGATGCCTTAACCATGGCTGGGTTCGAAGTTGAAGATATTGAAGAGCGCCGGACCTGGGCTGATGGGGTTGTTGTCGGTAAGGTCATGGAGCGTCAGCCCCATCCTGATGCCGACAAGCTCAGCGTTTGTACCGTGGACATCGGAGAGGCTGAACCGTCAACGATTGTCTGTGGTGCAGCCAATGTCCGGGCAGATATCTATGTGGCTGTTGCAACGGTCAAAACCTATCTCCCCCAGGTAGATCTCAAGATTAAGTCACGGAAAGTACGCGGGGTAGCCTCTGCGGGTATGATTTGCTCCTTATCTGAATTGGGTCTGGCCAAAGATTCAGAGGGTATTCACATATTTGAGCAGCCTGACCTGCAGGTAGGGCAAGATGTGCGGCCATTACTGGGGCTAGATGACACCGTACTAGACCTGTCATCGACTGCTAATCGTGCCGATGCTTTGAGCATGGTAGGGATTGCCCGAGAAGTGGCTGCGATTACTGGGGCAAAGCTGACGCTACCCATTGAAGACTTGACAGTGCCGACTGCTGCCAAACGTCCGATTGAGATCGCGCTCCCACATCCCAAGGCCTGCCCCATCTACATTGGCACTGTGCTAGAAGACGTCAAAATCGGCCCGTCTCCTACCTGGCTGAAACAGCGCTTAGAAGCGTCGGGCACCCGTCCGATTAACAATGTGGTCGATATCACTAACTATGTGCTGCTGGAATGGGGGCAGCCGCTCCATGCCTTTGACTTAGATAGGCTGAGCCAGGGAAAATCCACCACCGTTAGCGTTCGCTTTGGTAAACCGGGTGAAACGATTAAAACTCTGGACGATAAGGAACGCCAGCTGCAGGAGCAGACCCTGGCGATTACGGCCAACGATCTACCTGTGGCCCTCGCCGGAGTCATGGGAGGCGCAGAGTCTGAAGTCCATGACCAGACTCAAAATGTCTTTTTAGAAGCTGCTTTTTTTGATGCCGCAGTGATTCGGCGCTCGGCCCGTAGCCAGGGCCTGCGCACTGAAGCCTCCGCCCGCTACGAACGGGGTGTGAATCCAGCAGAGTTAGATCTAGCAGCGAGTCGGGCGATTCAGCTGATGGTGGAGCTAGCCGATGCCAAGATCACCCATCAACAAGACGTTCGTACTGAGGTCGGCCAAATTACCCCTACGCGCTCCGTCGGCCTCCGGCTAGCGCGGGTACAGCAGATTTTAGGTAGCTATATCGCTGAGGATGGTCAGGTTACAGAGCTAAGTGCCGCTGATGTGGAGGATACGCTAACGCGACTGGGATGCAGTTTGACCGACGAAGCAGCCGGGAGATGGACCGTCTCTGTACCGGCTTACCGCTATCGTGACCTAGAGCGGGAAATAGACTTGATCGAAGAGGTGGCCCGTCTGTTTGGCTATAACCGCTTTGGCAATACCCTACCTCAGCAAACCTCGCGCGGACGCCTTTCACCAGAGGCAGCGCTGGCACGACAGCTGCGGGCAGCATTTCGGGGGGCCGGGCTGACGGAAGTACTGCACTATTCCCTGACCAATCCTGCCCCTGAGAGGGTCGTTCTGGAAAATCCACTATTTACAGAATATTCTGCCCTGCGCTCCGATTTACTCTCAGGTCTCATTGACGGGTTTCAATTTAACTTGGAACAGGGTAATGGCCCCCTCAATGCTTTTGAAATTGGCCATGTGTTTGCCAACGAAGACGGTCAGCTCAATGAGTACGAGCGTGTAGGTGGCATTTTGGGCGGCAATGCTGCCCACGGTCAGTGGACTGGCACCACCACAGCAATGACCTGGTATGAGGCAAAAGGTATCCTTGAAACCGTATTTCAACAGGTCGGTCTGGCTGTTGACTATCGGCCCGACAGTGAAGACGCACGGCTACATCCTGGGCGCACGGCTTCTTTGTGGGTACGCGGACGGACTCGCTTGGGCACCTTTGGTCAGCTGCATCCACGGCTGCGTCAGGAGCGGGACCTGCCGGAAGCCGTCTATGTCTTTGAGTTAAATTGGGATGCGATCGCAACCTGTCTGGTCAGCGACCGGTTCCGGGCTCCCAAGTTCAAAAGCTATTCCTCCTATCCGGGCTCTGACCGCGATATTGCCTTCTACGCGCCCACAGATGTCTCAGTAGCAGACCTAGAAAAGCTGATTGCCCGCACAGGCGGCCAGCTGCTAGAAACTGTCACCCTGTTTGACCAGTACACTGGCAAAGGCGTGCCTGACGGTCAGCGGAGTCTGGCCTTTCGGATGTGCTATCGGGCGAGCGATCGCACCCTCACCGATCAAGACATTGACCCACTCCAGGATAAAATTCGCGCTGCCCTTGAGAAAAAGTTTAAGGTGAGCCTCCGCAGCTAGCAATCGAGGTTAGGCGATGAACGGATACCCCTTCTGTTCACTGCTCTACTCCCAGCTCTATCCTCGGTTATCCTGCCGACGCTTTTGGCGGTGGCGTTGGACCTTTTTGCTGTTTGATTTTGCTAAAGTAGGCTTCTAGCACCTGTTTTGCCATGGGAGCCGCAAAGGAGCCGCCGCCGCCACCCGAATGCTCGCCAAAGGACACCACTAAAATTTCTGGGTCGTCAAAGGGCGCATAGGCCCCAAACCAAGTGTGATTCTCAAAGGGTGGAGCCTCCGCAGTGCCGGTTTTGCCTGCCGCATTGGGGATTGTGGCAACGTTGAGGCTCGTGGCTGTCCCGCTGGTGATCACCTGACGCAGCCCGTCTTGAACCACTTTGACAGTTTCTGGCTGCATGCCTAGAGATGTTTTCCACTGTTTGGTTTCAGCACCATCTAGTAGCAGGTGGGGGGTAACCCGATAGCCGCCGTTGGCTGCGACCGCAAACATCACCGCCGTCTGCAGTGGGGTCACCTGCATATAGCCCTGACCAATGGTCATATTGATGGTGTCACCCAGATACCATTCTTCTTCAAACGTTTCTTGCTTCCAAGCTTCGTCTGGCACCAGACCGGGGGACTCTTCGGTAACTAGCTCTATACCGGTTTTAGCGCCTAGACCATAGTTGCGCATCCACTCAATCAGGGGTTCGTGTCCCATGCGCATACCCACCTGGTAAAAGAAGGTGTCGCTACTCCACTTCAGGGCACCCGCAAATCCCAAGGGGCCAAAACCGGCATTATTCCAATCCCAAAATAAGATGCCCCCAGCGTTGATATTGGGATAGGTGGGTAGGACTGTGGTTGCAGGAAATGTTCCTGACTCAATGGCTGCCGTTGTGGTGATGATTTTGAACGTGCTGGCCGGGGGATAGGCTTGCAGGGAGCGGTTGAGAAAAGGATTACCCCGGCTGTTGAGCTGCTCCCACTGGGCCTGGGTAATGCGAGTAGAAAAAATATTGGGGTCAAAGGTGGGACGACTCACCATCGCTAAAATAGCCCCATCCCGAGGATCCATGGCCACAATGGCACCAATGGTATCTCCCAAGGCTTTTTCGGCGACCTTTTGCAGTTCCAGATCCAACGTTAGGCGAATATTTTGACCCGACTCAGGCGGTTTTTCACCCATGATGCTGAGCACGTTGCCAGCGCTATCTACCTCAACCTGCTGACCGCCCCACACACCCCGTAACATCGATTCAAAGGACTTTTCAGAGCCCATTTTGCCAATGATGTCCCCCAGGCGATAGTCCTCGTCTGCCTCCGCCAGCTGGTCAAATTCTTCCTCGTCAATTTCTCCGGTATAGCCAATCACATGGGCAGCCAAATCACCATTGGGGTAGTTGCGGATGGCTTCTGCTTCCACCCGTACACCGGGTAATTCTGGGGAATATTCTGCTAACGCGGTGGTTTGGGCCGGGCTCAGACCCCGTGCGATCGCAATTGACTGGGTGGACTCATACCCCGCCGTTTCAATCCGCTGCTGGATCTCATCCTCAGGAATTTCCAGCAGCTGCGCTAGACGCTGCACCACCTGGTCACGCTGATCAACCGGCAAAGCAATCGGCCAGATCGAGACCGTATGGGACAACCGACTGCCTGCCAAAATCTTGCCATTGCGGTCAAACATAGTGCCCCGAGCAGGTCGTCGAGGCAGCAGTAAAATTCGATTTTCTTCGGCTAGCTTACGGTTGCGATCGCCCTCCACCAGCTGCAGGTAAAATAACCGACTGCCAATGCCCCCCAGCATCACCAAGGACAAAACAATCATCATGATCACCGACTGATATTGGCGACCAACGGTGCGTCCTCCCTTTTTTTCAATCGTTGCGGTTGAGGAGTATTGAAAAAAGGCCATGATTGACGGTGAGCGAGTTTCTTGAACTTAGAACAAGGTGAAGAGAAGGGTCCAGGGTAGACCAAGACTGTGACCAGTGTAGCCCCTAGCCTCTGACGACGACTGAACCTCCCAACGATTAATTGGGATTTTGAGCGACTCCCCGTAAAATAATGGGCATTGCTGATCCTCGGGATGGTTTTAGTCATGAGGAACCGTCAAATGGCAACGGCGACAGATCGGCTCATCCTCTAAATCAGCAATCGCAATAATGCAAATGGACCAATCATGAGGGTTGCATCCTATGGCTCAAACCATCTCTGCGCCACCGGTAAAAACAACAACGGCATTGGATGTAGAACTCAAAGACGTGATCAAAGCCTTTGGTGACGACATCGCCGTTCAAGGGCTGAGTTTACAAATTCGCCAGGGAGAGTTTTTTAGCATCCTGGGACCGTCAGGCTGCGGTAAAACGACCACATTGCGAATGATTGCCGGGTTTGAAACGCTGACCTCAGGTGAGCTGACCATTCAGGGCCAGTCGATGAACGGTGTCCCCGCCCATCGTCGCTCGGTCAATACCGTTTTTCAAAGCTATGCCCTGTTTAATCACATGAGTGTCTGGGATAACGTCGCCTTTGGCCTCAAGATTCGCAAAATTCCCAGGGCCGATCTACGCCAGCGCGTGGGAGAAGCCCTCACCCTGGTCCAGATGGAAAACTTTGCCAAGCGGTATCCTGCCCAGCTATCGGGGGGACAAAAGCAGCGAGTAGCCCTAGCTCGAGCCCTGGTCAATCGGCCTGCGGTGATGTTACTGGATGAGCCACTGGGAGCGTTGGACCTAAAACTGCGCAAGCAGATGCAGGTAGAACTGTCTAACCTGCACCAGCGTCTGGGCATCACCTTTATCATGGTGACCCACGATCAAGAAGAGGCACTGTCCCTGTCGGATCGCATTGCGGTCATGAAAGAGGGTCGGATTGAACAGGTGGGTTCACCTAGCGATATTTATGAACAGCCCAGCACCGCCTTTGTGGCTGATTTTATTGGCGATACCAATTTGCTATCGGGTGAGTTTTTGACGGGGGATAACCAAACCTGGCTAAAAACAGAGAGTGGGTTGCAGGTTGCGATCGCACGCCAGATCACCCCCAATAACAACAGCGGCACCAGCCGTGTAGATGCCAGCCGCATAGATGTCAGTATTCGTCCCGAAAAAATTCACCTCAGCACCCAAACTGACACCGCCCAACCCAACACCTATGAAAACTGCTATCCAGGCACCGTAAAACACACCCTATATACAGGTCCCCACATTCATTGCATTATTGAATTAACCACAGGGGAACAGTTGCGAGTGTTGCAACCCAACCACATAAAATATTCACCAGAGACCCTGGTTTATGTAGCTTGGTCAGCGACCGACTGTCAGGTACTCGATGCCAGTACCCAAAGGAGTTCTGTGACTCCATAGCACCGATGAATCTGTTCTACGTCTCAATCATTGAACACCTTGCAATTATCCTGACTAAAACTGGTCTAAATAAAGATCTACACGAACAAATTGCCATCTCCCGATAGCCTAAGCTCAAGGAGTGGCCTTAAAGTATTCATGGTGTCTGCTTAGAGGAGAAAGACTGTGCCCCGCCGACTATCCCGCAACTCGCTGCTTTCGCGTACATCCCGTCGTCGTTTTCTACAGGGTTCTGCCGCAGCCCTAGCTGGAGTGGGTCTAGCCAACTGTCAGCGCACCATCGGTGAGGCCGGTGAGACCGATACCGCCTCTACCGATACCGCTCCCGACACAGCTCAGGCATCGGGTACGCTGCATATTTACACCTGGGCAGACTATACAGACGATGAGCTGGCAGCACAGTTTACCGAAGCCACCGGTATCGATGTCAAAATCGATGTCTACGATTCCAACGAAACCATGCTGGCAAAAATGCAGGCTGGCGGTGGTGCTAACTACAGTCTGATTTATCCCTCGGACTACATGGTCACGGAAATGATCGACCTTGGTATGCTCACAGAGCTGGATAAGTCTCGCCTAGTTGGCTTAGACAAAATGCGTGAGAAATGGAAAAGTCCTGTATATGACCCTGAAAACACCCACAGCATTCCCTACAGCTGGGGAACCACAGGACTACTTTACAACTCTGAGGTACTCACAACACCGCCCACGGATTGGAACTATCTGTGGGACAACAGCGATGTGCTATCGCGCAAAATGACGTTGCTTGACGATGTCCGCGAAACTATGGGAGCCGTCCTAAGCTCCTTAGGCTATTCCTACAACGCCACAGACCCAGCCGAGCTAGAGGAAGCCTATCAAAGGCTGTTAGAACTTAAACCATCGCTCGCCTCCTTTAAATCCTTTGGCTGGCAAGACGAACTGCTCAGTGGGGACCTGCTGCTGTCTATGGTCTATTCCGTGGAAGGGATTCCGGTCAGCCTTGAAAACCCCACCTTTAAGTATGTGATTCCAGAAAGTGGCTCTTCGGTTTGGACCGACACCATAGTGATTCCTACCTCAGCCCCCAATGTGGATGCGGCCTACGAGTGGATCAACTTCAACCTGCAGCCTAAGGTCTCTCAAGAAACAGTAGAGCGGCTGTTCTTTGCCACCCCCAATGGTGAAGCCATGACCATGCTCTCCAAAGACCTCCTCGACAATCAAAATCTATTCCCACCAGAAGAGCTACTCGCCAAGTGCGAAGGAATTGCTCCCGTGGGTGAGGCCAACGCCCTCTACGACGAGTATTGGACTAAGGTTACTAGCGCCTAGGGCAATGGCTAAAGGCATACGTAAAGACCTAAGACCTGTGGCGGCTCTGACAACAAAGCCCTCTGCTGTGGCTACCATAGGACAAAAGCTGAGGGCTAGTGTTAGGCCCCTGGGGCTATTGGGACCCTCAGGTGTATGGCTGTTCCTGCTCATGGTGCTGCCCACGTTGCTGATTAGCGAGTTAAGTCTGGTTCCCGGCCTTAGACCAGGTCAGCCGATTGAAGGCTACGGCTTACTCAACTATCTGCGAATTTTGGAGCCTACCTATTTGCAGGTTTTACGACGCTCAGCCACCTTTGCCACGGGCACTACCCTGCTCTGCCTGCTGCTGGGCTTTCCCGTGGCCTACTGGTTAGCCCTGATGGCGCCCAAACGGTGGCGCAATTTGCTGCTGGTGCTGTTTATTTTGCCTCTGTGGACATCGTCGCTGCTGCGCACCTATGCCTGGATTACGCTGCTGAGATCGTCCGGCGTCATTAACTTGGTACTGACCACACTCGGACTACCGACCCAGTCTCTGATGAATACCCATTGGGCCGTCTATATCGGTATGACCTATAGTTTCTTGCCCTACATGGTGCTGATTTTGTATGCCTCGTTGGAGCGATTAGATCTCAAGCTCCTAGAGGCTGCCGCTGATTTGGGAGCAACGCCACAGACAGCCTTTTGGCGGGTGACAGTGCCCCAAACGTTGCCAGGGATTGCGGCGGGCTGTCTGCTAGTCTTTGTGACCAGCCTGGGAGATTTTGTAGTGCCCACCTTGCTCGGTGGCCCTAACAGCATGACCATTTCTCGGCTGATCTACAACCAGTTTTTAGGGGTGGCTCGTAATTGGGGCTTTGGGTCTGCGCTGAGTATGGTGCTGATTTTAATGGTGAGCCTGGCGATCTCATTGCTGCTTAAATATGGCGATCGCAACCCTGAAATCTATTCATGAAACCTGCTGCCCCTGCCAAACATCAACATTTGCGGAAGCGTCCTTCATGGCAGGCGCTGCTCACCCTAGTCATGTACAGCTTTATGTATATTCCCATTATTGTTTTGGGGGTGTACAGCTTTAATGAGTCTCGATATGGCGCGATTTGGAAAGGCTTTAGCCTGACGTGGTATCGCAAACTCATGGGGGATGAACGTCTGTTTTTGGCCCTTGGGGACAGCCTCAAAATTGCCCTATGTGCCGTGGCGGTATCGTCGGTTCTAGGCACCCTCATGGCCGTAGGGTTGTCCAAGTATCGGTTTCCTGGAAAGTCTCTCTATGTTGGAATTTCCTACCTACCACTGATTATTCCAGATATTGCGATCGCAGTGGCCACCCTTGTCTTTCTGGCCTCAGTGGCCGTGCCCCTAAGTCTATGGACCGCCATTGCCGCCCACATGGTTTTCTGTTTGGCCTACATTGCCATTGTGGTTTCTAGTCGCCTCAATGGCTTAGATCCGAACTTAGAAGAAGCGGCTTTAGATCTAGGAGCCACACCTACCCAGGCTCTGCTCAAAGTCCTAATTCCCCAACTGGCCCCAGCTATTCTGTCAGGTTGTTTGCTAGCATTTGTCCTGAGTATGGACGATTTACTAATTTCCAGCTTTACCGCAGGCGGGGCCAACCCCCTTCCCATTGAAATCTTTAGCCGGGTCAAAACCGGCATTAAACCCGACATCAATGCTCTGAGCGTCTTGCTAATTTTGGCATCAGGTCTGATTGCTGCCCTCTCAGAATATTTTCGATGTAAGAGTGAACGAGTCTAAATAATGTTTGATAATGTTTGAACCTTGCTACAGAGATTATGGTCTCGTCAACGTCAGACTAGATCACAGAAAACTGTAGCAACGATCACATATTTTGAGCCTTTAAATCACGGACTCAGCCTTGCTTAGACAGCATAGTAGGAGTAGACATAAAAGTTCTCTTCACCGACTTTATGACTAATCTTCCTGTAGTTGTCCTGGAGTAAGTACGATGCTAAACAGCAATGCTACGACTCAATCGCTAGAGAGTCTAATGAGTAATATCCTGCGCTGCCGCCGGATCACTAGAGAAACTCAACGCATGCTGATGTCATCTCTGTTAGGCAAAGCTCACCTCAACAATGATGAGCAAGCACAGGTAGCCAAAATTTTTGAAGCGATTACCCAAGGGCGTCTCAGGGTAATCGATTAGGTTGCAAACTACTCGGCGGAATCCGAGGACTGCCCATCAGTGTCCTTGACTTCAACATCCGGCACGAAGTCAGGGCGCGCAGCATCTTCCCAGCCGGGGGGACGCTTGGAGTTATACCAAGCCAGTGAACCAATAACGACTGCCGCAATAAAACCGACAACATAGACTAACTGAAAGTAGTACATCGGAACACCGGATGCGCTAGCTTCCCCTAACAAAAATGCCATAGACAGGCTTATCCTCTTATGTAAATAGCTCGGTTAAGA
>NZ_JADEXP010000161.1 GCF_015207065.1 Leptolyngbya cf. ectocarpi LEGE 11479
GTGTCAATTTGGCTGGTTGTTGCTGGTTTATTAGTTATTTATTTCATCGGGTGATGAATTTTCTGGCTAGAAATATGACCCCCAGAATTGGGAAGCCCCACTGTGCCTAACTGGAATAGCGTGGTTATGTCCAAAAAAAGGGGATTCGAGAGGCTGCTAAACCACGAAATAATTAGCCAGCAGTATATTTGTTTTTTAGAAAGAGCTTATAGCATTTTCTAGGAGTTCGGGCTGTATCCAATTCTTGACATCAATCTCTCCTAGTTGCTCATTGCCTGGAATGACTTTGAGTTGTTGGATGTGATCTGTAATCCAGTCCATGCGAATTTGTGTTTCCGGGAAAAACAGACCCGTGCGATTTGATTGCTGATCATCAAGGGTTTTAGACACAATTTCAGGATCTAGCCTCACCCAGCTACTGACTAGGGAAGGAGCACTGGGTGTGTTGATATACCAATGCTGAGCAGCAATCAAGGCTTTTAGATAAGCAACCACTAGTTCTGGGTGCTGTTCAGCAAAGGAATCTCTAACAACAATCCCATGAAATGTCGGTAATTTAGTCAAATCAGGCGTATCTACTAAACGCCTAAACTTACCATGGTGACTGGCAATTTCGTGGAGAGGCGCAAAATAAGCATAGCCATCAGCCTGGTCATTTCTGGGGGTGAGGCGATCAATACTCAGATTGTCGATTGAGTTTAAGGTGACTTCGTGAAGTAAATCGGCCTGGAACAGGGTACGCATCACCATGCCATGGGCCGATGATGCAAAGGGAACGGCAATTACCCGATGGCGCAGATCATCTAAGCTGCTCAGGGAAGAGCGACCAGGAACAATAATGGTATTCCCGGTACCGTCAGGGTTGCTGGCAACAAAGCTAACTAATCGAGTTTTGGTGGAAGGGGACGGGTCATTCTCTGAGGCCAAACCACTAGTCAGCCCGCTAAGTAACAAGGGGTAATCCCCTAAAATACCGATGTCTAACTGTTGGGTTTGGAGACCTGCAGCAATGGGAGCCCCTGAAGTGAAATCATGCCACTTAATTTGATAGTTTGTTTTGCTGTATTGACCGCTTCTGGGCAAAAAGTGTTCGAGTAGTCCCAATCGTTGGATAATCACCCCCGCAGTCACGGTTTGTATGGTTTTATTTTGGGTGCCGATAGTCAGCGTCAAGGTTTCTGAAGAGGCTCCGTGGGACTGTCGTAACCATAGGCTAGGAGATTGCAAGTGGGCAGCCGATTTAGAGAATGATTTCTGGGATCTAATCCGCTGAGCCCGTTCAGATTCTTTGGAAACCAGCTGAATAAATTGTTGCAGGGGAGCAGGGGATTGAAGGTCGGCACGGTGTTGGCGCGGGGTCACCCTGGAGAGCCGTCTAGGCGTTACCATAAACAGCTGGTAGTCCAGGGCAAACTCCTGCAACGGAATAGAAACCAAGAGGTTAGCCTGACGTTCTGTTTGGAGCTGTAAGCTAGAGCCAAAGCCTAAATAGTGCCCTTGGCTCAAAAACGTATTTAACAAGCTAGGCGATTGGACAAACTCTCGGTGAGTAAAGTCTGAGAGATGCATATCCAACTCTGCCAGCCTTGCCTCTAGAGCCACATGATCTGGTGTGCCAGCGCCTGGAAATACCCAGGCCTCTGACGTTAGATCGCGCAGGCTTAGCCACTGGCATGGAGCTAAGCGATGGTCAGTCGCCACCATCAAGAAGTATTGAAAACTATCAATGGGTATCGAGTCTATTTCATCAAAGCCATTGAGATTTGTCTCGGCAAAACCAATTTCAATCTCTCCTACGGTGATGGCTTGGTGGAGCTGTTGTACTGTGTTAAAGGGTAAACACTGCAGCTGGATATCAGGATATTTCTGACGATACTTAAATAGAATTTTAGGTAGCCATCCGTTAGCGATACTGTCAGTACAACCAATTTTTAAACGGCTATATTTTCCCTGTTTAATTTCATTGATTTCGTTGATTAAGCGATTTTCTAAGGCTAGTAGACTAGGACCTGCTTCGAGTAAATAACTACCTACAGCCGTTAGCTTTATTTTGCGACCGAGTCGATGAAAAAGATCGACACCTAGATTGGCCTCCAGGGACTTAATTTTGGCACTCACAGCAGGCTGGGTAAGATTTAGGGCATCTGCTGCTTCAGTAAAGCTCAGGTAGCGGGCAACTTCTAAAAAAACTCTTAAATGATAAATTTCCACAACAAAATTCCTGGCGAACTAGGCCGCGATTTAAAGGCCTACTTGCAGACCCGATTGGACATTCAAGCCATTGAATCTAGGCACAAATTAACCTCACTATTGTGCCATTACCTATCTAAATCAAGCCTGTACAGATCCGACGTGATATTGCTGGTTTTTATGAGTATATAAAAAAAATGAATCGAAAAACAGTGCCTTTTGATACAAACGATCTTGAGGCGATCACTGAGTCTCTTTAGAATAGAGATAGCGGACATGGAAAGTATGAATATCTCCAAGCAACGTAGTTTTAAAAACATGTCCACTTGAGACTTTAGATTGGACCGCGAGTTTTCTATAAAAACCACACCGCTGAACCCATAGCTCAAAAAAGCACTTACCTGCTTTTGATGACCCTCCGACCGGTTGAGGCTTGATCACCTTATTGAAAATGAGGACTTTTGTGTGAATACTCAGCACCTGCAAACAGATTTTTTAGTGATTGGTGGAGGTACCGCTGGCACGATGGCGGGTATCAAGGCCAAGCAGGCTAACCCCGATGCCGATGTTTTGATCCTGGAGAAAGCTAATATCCGTCGTAGCGGTGCGATCGCAATGGGGATGGATGGCGTCAACACCGCCGTGATCCCCGGCAACTCCACCCCAGAACAGTATGTGAGAGAAATCACTATTGCCAACGATGGCGTTCTAGAGCAAAAAAACGTTTATCAAACCGGACGCTGGGGATTTGAAGTTATCCAAGAGCTAGAAAGTTGGGGTGTTAAATTCCAAAAAGACAACGAAGGGAATTACGACCTAAAACAGGTACACCGCGTGGGCAAGTATGTACTGCCCATGCCCGAGGGGAAAGACTTAAAAAAGATTCTTGCGCGGCAGGTTAAACGCCATAAGGTACGGGTGACTAACCGGGTGATGGCCACTCGGGTCATGGTTAAAGAAGGGCGAGTGATTGGGGCTGTCGGTTTTGACGTTCGCAAGGGAGATTTTGTTGTTATCCAGGCAAAAGCCGTGGTGTTGTGTACCGGAGCTTGCGGACGTCTGGGACTACCGGCCTCTGGATATCTCTATGGCACCTATGAGAACCCTACCAATGCGGGCGATGGCTATTCCATGGCCTACCATGCCGGCGCAGAACTGACCAATATCGAATGTTTTCAAATCAATCCCCTGATCAAGGACTACAACGGTCCCGCCTGTGCCTATGTGGCCAGTCCCTTTGGGGCCTACACCGCCAATGCTGAGGGGAATCGCTTCATCAGCTGCGACTACTGGAGTGGTCAGATGATGTTGGAAACCTGGAAAGAGTTGAACTCTGGAAAAGGGCCGGTACACCTGAAGATGTATCATCTGGATGACGACACCATTTCAGAAATTGAGCGGGTGCTGTGGGCTAATGAGCGCCCCAGTCGTGAGCGTTTCCATGAAGGTCGAGGAGAGGACTACCGCACCAATGGCGTGGAAATGAACATTTCAGAGATTGGTCTGTGCAGTGGCCATAGTGCTTCTGGTGTCTGGGTCAATGACAAGGCTGAAACCACCGTACCCGGTCTCTATGCCGCTGGCGACATGGCCAGTGTGCCCCACAACTATATGATTGGCGCCTTTGTCTCTGGACGCCTATCTGGCATGAATGCCATGGAGTATGTGGAGGGGCTGGAGCATGTGGACCCTGACCCAGAGTTTCTCGCGACAGAACAAGCTCGCATTTATGCCCCCCTGGATCGCCCCGATGGTGTTCCCCATACCCAGGTGGAGTACAAGCTGCGTCGCTATGTGAATGATTATCTGCAGCCGCCTAAATCTCCTACTAAGATGGATATCGGTCTCGCTGCCTTTGAGCGGTATCACGAAACCCTGGATTTGATGGGAGCCCAGGACCCCCACGAACTGATGCGCTGTATGGAGGTTCACTTTATCCGAGACTGTGCCGAGATGGCGGCCCGGGCCTCTCTCTATCGTAAAGAGAGTCGTTGGGGACTATATCACTATCGTCTGGACTACCCTGAGAAAAATGATGAGGAATGGTTCTGCCATGTGAACTTAAAGAAAACAGAGTCGGGCGAGATGGAAATGTTTAAGCGTCCGGTGGCTCCTTACATTGTGGAAGTGGATCTCCAGCAGGAAGTGTATGACGTGGCGGTACGGTAGGGATCGGTAGAAGCGTTCCATGGAATGCCTCTACCGATCCAACGTCAAAAATTCTGTTCTTTAATTGAGAAACCCATCTATGGCTCAAGCTACCCAACGTGTTGATGTCCCCGTGATTGTGGACGAATCTAAATGTCTCGAAAAATGTAAGGCCTGTATCGAAGTTTGCCCTCTGGATGTGTTGGTGAAAAACCCTGAGACGGGCAAAGCCTACATGAAATACGACGAGTGTTGGTTTTGCCTTCCCTGCGAGAAGGAATGTCCCACCAATGCCATTACCGTTCAGATTCCGTTTCTACTGCGTTAGGGAGAAAACTCACCATGGCCCATACCGACCTTGATCCAGAAGTGGTGCAGTGGGTGGAGATGCTGCGATCGCAAGACCTCAACGATCGCCTGGTTGCCGCCAAATCCCTACAGCACCTGGGGGATGAAGACGCCATTGACGCCCTAATCCAGAGCCTGAACGATGAAAGTGCGAGGGTACAAGAGATTGCTGTCACCGCCCTTTGGGAAATGGCAAACCCAGTGGTGGTGCCGCCGCTGCTGGACTGTTTAAGCTCTGATCATGAACCTGAGGTACGCGAGGAGGCCCTATCCGCGCTAAAAGAACTGGTCGCCCCAGATGATTTACTCAAGCTGTTGGACGTGATTCAAGTCGATGACGTCAACGTGCAGCTGAATGTACTGATTCTGCTGCGCAAGATTCACGATGCCCAGGCGTTGCCCTATATTCTGCCGTTCTTTGAGTCTGAGAATCCGGTGCTGCGGGAGGCGTCTGTGGTTACCCTGCGGTATCTAAACCAGGTGGTGCGCTGTGAGCCCGCCCTGGCCCTGGCCAAGGATACTAATGATGAGGTCAGGCGTTCGGCGATTTTGACCCTGGGCTATCTAAGTGATGATGAGGTAGTGCCGATGCTGTGTGGTGCGATTGCAACCGATCCAGACTGGCAGGTGCGGCGCAACGCGGCCCAGTCCCTCGATTTACATGCGACATCTGCCGCCACCCCAGCTTTAACCCAAGCCATGGCCGATGACCATTGGCAGGTGCGCAAGTTTACCGCCCGTGCCCTACAAAAAGTCGCCACCGATGAGACTATTCCCACCCTGATCAAAGCCCTTTCTGACGAGTATTCTGATGTGCGACGCGATGCTGCCATTGCCCTGGGTAACTTGGGTAACCCTGAGGTTTTACCAGCCCTAAAACAAACCCTGGATGATCCAGATAGAGACGTACAGATTTTCTCTCAGCGGGCCATCCAAAAGATTCAGGATCAGCTAGCGGAAGCATCCAATGCCTAACCACGATTCTCCCTTTGTTCGTACCCCTCATCAGTCCCCCGATGCTATCCCTGATAGCCCAGTGATAGCTGTCCGTAGACAGGCAGCTATTCACTGCCTCAAGCAGGTTTTTGAGCCAACCCTCAACAAGAACATTGTTGACCTGGGCATGGTGCGAAACCTGCGGGTGGTCGATAACTATGTGTATCTAAAACTCTATATTGGTGTCCATCAGCATAGCCTTAAAGATGAGGCTCAGTTGGCCTTAGGCGATTTAGAGTGGTGTCAAAAAGCCTACATTCAGATTTGCACAATTCCTGGGGTGCGCACCACGCTAGCCGTATCCAGCGGCAAGGGAGGTGTTGGTAAGTCCACCACCGCTGTGAATCTAGCCGCCGCCTTAACAAAAACCGGTGCTAAGGTGGGTCTGCTTGATGCTGATATCTATGGTCCCAATGTGCCCCAGATGTTGGGACTTGCCCAAACTACGGTTGAGGTGATCGATACACCGGAGGGGCAGCGGTTCAAACCCTTGGAGGCCCATGGCATCAAGGTCATGTCCGTGGGACTGCTGGCAGCGCCCGACCATCCTTTAGCCTGGCGTGGTCCCGTACTCCATAAGATTATTACCCAGTTTATCCAGGATGTGGATTGGGGAGAGTTAGACTATCTGTTGATTGATCTACCCCCCGGTACCGGCGATGCCCAGATCACCATTATTCAGGAGAGCCCTATCTGCGGCGTGGTGATGGTAACAACACCGCAGCAGGTAGCAGTATCAGACGTGCGGCGCAGTATCCACATGTTTCGTCAGGTGGGTGTGCCGGTCTTGGGCCTGGTAGAAAACATGAGCTACTTGATCTGTGGCTGTTGTGGAGAGCGCACATCCATTTTTGGTAGCGGTGGCGGCGAGCAAATGGCCCAGGAACTATCCGTGCCGCTGCTGGGCCAGGTCCCCATCGATCCTCAGATTTGTCAAGGGGGTGATATGGGGCGGCCTTTAGCTGATGATGAGGCTCCTTTGGCCCAGATATTTGGTGCGATCGCGACCGGTTTGAATCATACATTTTCTCCGATGATAGGCCGCACAAAAAATCAGACAACAACGGTTCTATAAGGGATCGACTACAAAACTAATTTTTACGGACTGTTCCCTTTGCCGTTGGGGCAGGCATCTCAGCTACCTGTGAGTGAACGTATTGAACTGATTACAGTACTTGTGCAATCATTGTCTGATGCTCAAACTGAAGAAAATTGGCAATATCTAGTATCTCGTCACAAGGTGAAATAGCTGAAAATGGCCGTTATTTACGACCTTGAACATGTTACGACCTATCGTTATCAAAACCCGGTCACCCTTGGGGAACATCGCGGCATATTTCTACCAGGGGCAGGCTATAGCAGTCGAATTTTGAACTATTCGCTGGAGACGAACGTACCCTCCAAAATTCGTTGGATGATGGATACCCTCTCCAACAATATCGCTCTCATCAGGTTTAATGAGCCGACAGACACACTAGTGGTGCGCTATCAGCTCAAGGGTGAGCACTTCGGCATTAAAAAGATCACTGAATTTCCCATTGATAATCGCGCTAAACAGGTTCCCGTACAGTACACCTCAGAAGAGTGGATTGACTTAGCGGGGTTTATGCGGCCCCATGCAGAAGACCCTGACGGACAGGTGGCTGCCTGGGCTAAGAGCTTTGTTGCTGGCGACCAGGACGATACCCTAGACGTACTGCAGCGGATGATGGGGACTCTTTGGAAAAACTGGACTTACCAGGCTAGGGAGACGGAAGGGACTCAAACACCTAGTGAAACTCTGCGTTTGCGGTCGGGTACCTGTCGTGACTATGCCTGGCTGATGATTGAAGCCCTTAGACGGTTGGGGTTTGCCTGTCGCTTTGTGAGTGGCTATCTCTATGATGAGGCTTTAGATGGCGGGGATGTGGGCATGGTGGGTTCGGGGGCAACCCATGCCTGGCTCCAGGTTTATTTACCAGGGGCTGGCTGGCGGAGCTACGATCCGACCAATCGGATTACTGCCGGGTTTGATTTGATTCAAGTTGCGATCGCACGCCACCCCGGCCAGGTCATTCCCCTATCCGGCTCATGGAATGGCCAACCCGATGACTACCTGGGCATGGACGTAAACGTTGATATTCATAAATTAGGCATAATCCCTCAGTTTGAAGAGGCCAGTACGTAGGCTATGGGGGTGCCCCAGTGCCATAGGGCTAATCGCAGGGTATGCCCAAGGCACTACCCTGACGAGTTGGCTCATCAGGGTTACTAAATACTGAAGTCGGATTTGGCGTTACTTCACACTAGCCACTTGCTGTGGCATCGGATAACGCAGGATGGCAGCTGCCATCGTATTGGCCGGCATGCTGGCTGGCTCCGTTACAAACACCTGTCCACCACAGTGGAGAGTATAAATAGCGGCTAAGTTCGACAGACTATCGGTACGTAAATCTGCCTTGTCATCTTCAGTAAACTGGCGCGATTGAGCGTCATAAATCACCCACTTCTGTTGACCCGGTGTGAGAAATAACGTTTCAATTTGGCCATCGTGGGCCGCGTTGATAATGTCGCTAAGACGGTCTGAGGTGTAGGGTGAGCCCGCTAGCTTTAAATAACGGATCTTGCTTTGCCGCAGAGACTGTCGAAAATGGTCTCGGGCAAAGGGCCAGGTCCATTTGTGTAGCTCCTGGGGATTTAGCTCATCAGGATTAGTCTCTACCGATCGATCTAACAGTGTGGGATAGCTATTAATCTCCCGATACATTGGGAAGAGGTAGTCCACGCCCACAAAAATCATGGGTCTACTGGTCTGAGTCAGGGATGATTTTAGCCCTTTATCAATAGCTCTCAAAAATCTGACAATGTCTGTCCTGTTGTCAGCTTCGCCAGCACTCTGACCGCGATAGACGGCAGAACCGCCCTTAGACCTACTAATGTGAAACTGAAACTGCTTCTCGAGAGTATCGTACTTTAAAGCTTCATCTAAACTGATGGGAACAGAGTCTACATTTAATGGCTTGATGGACGAACGGGTAGCTTCAAAAACCCGTACCTGATTCTGACTGACTGCCAAGACATAGTAGGTGCCATTATTGGTCCAAAACGGGATCAGCGGCTTAATGTAGAAATTACGACTGACGCTGGTGAATTCATCAAAATCTATGGGTACCTGGTAGTACTGGAAAAAATCTTCTCCTAGAAAGAGAGCCAGTCCGTCGCTTTGATGCTGCCAGAAATCGCTATCTTCTAATAGCTCACGGGCGGGAGCCAACAGGGCGTTGATCTTCTCCGTTGCTATGTCCGCCTTGATCAGCTCAGTCGCGATCTGACCTAGCAGATTTCTCAGACGGATAGGGTCTTGCTGGACTTGGGAGCCACCTCGGTGGGTGGGCATATAAATCGAAATGGAGGTATCTCCTTGAAATTGAAGCAGGGGTTCAACAGTAGGGGTATTGGGAAAAGTCATTCAGTTCCTCAAATAGGATTTGCAATGTCACGAGAATGTCACGGGAATGTCGCGGCGTCTAAACCATGGCCAAGTCGAGACCAGGGGTCCTTCGTAGAAGAAAAGCCCCAGTGCCAGGTGTGAAAGAAGAGTATCTAGTAAACTTGACTCGATGGCGGATGGCTAGTTCTAATAGCGGTGAGCGGCTCCAGAATCAGGTAGGAGTGCAACGCTCCGGTGGGAACAACCCAAGAGTCACCCGGCGTCAGAGTAATCACTTTGCCATCTACATGAAGTTCGGCCTCACCTTCAATCACATAGCCTGTAACCTCATAGTCTTGGCTAATATAGGATCTGCTCTCCTCTGCTGATGGGTCGGGAAAAGCCTGCCAAAACCACATCGCCAGCTCCTGACCTGATATTAGCAATGTGGATCCTGACGGCGCTCCGTCAGGCCCTGAGCTATTTTTATGGGCTCTTAGCGGTTTGATCATTGACTTAGCAAGATTAGACTTTATAACCGTCGCTGTTGCTGATAGGGCAACTGACGTACTCTCGTGTACATCTCCATATCACCAAAGATCAGACTTAAATACATCTGGCATTTGGTCGAAATGACATATACCTATGGGTAGAGATTTTGGGAATAAAGATTTTGCCAGGGCCAGCTATTGATCTGGCAGTAAGGTTCCGTTTAATGGTTCAGACGCGATCACCTTCACACGTTGTTGAGGAACGCCAAAGTCTATATTGGCTTGCTCAAAGGCGATTTTAAGACGACGTCGGTATTCACGGGCCACCTCCCACTGTTTGAGGGGAAGGGTTTTGATCCACAAACGGACTGTAGCCCCGACATGATCAATATTATCCACGCCTAATAGCAAGGGTGTCTCCAAAATCAGCGCTTGCCATGCAGAATCCTCTCGCATAGTGTCGGCAACGTTTTTGATCAGCTCAAGGGCTTCGTCAATGTCATTATTGAGGGCAATGGGTATCTTTAAGTCAACCCGAGACCATTCCTTGGAAAGATTTTGCACAATGTCAATCTGGCCATTGGGAATGGTAATTAGCCGTCCTTCTTCATTCCGCAGCTGGGTGATGCGCAGGTTCATGGTTTCTACCAAACCTGTCATCTCACGCACAATGATGATATCCCCAATCCCATAATGGTCCTCCATTAGGATCATAAAGCCGTTAATCACGTCTTTGAGTAGGCTTTGGGAGGCTAAGGACAGTGCCAGACCGATGATACCGGCACTGGCGAGTATGGGCCCCAAGTCTATACCAATGATGGCGAGAATGATGAGTCCACAGATAACGCTGACGAAAAGAACCAGAATACTTTTGGTGACCTGGGAGAAGGTGGAAAAACGCAGGCTTGTGCGCTGGGTGCGTACGGCGTCAAACGGTGCCTGGTCGTAGAGTGCTAGAAACAGCCGATCGATGACAAGATCGCCTAGATGAATGATGGCATAGCCGAAAAAAATTGCGATCGCAATCCTCAACGGCACCCTCAATAGCTGAATTAGGGGCTGCTGCCACAGACGCGTGTAGGGAAATAATCCCAAAATAATAAAGCTGCCCCCACCCCAGATCAGCAGTTCACCCAGCCACAGGAACCAGTTCTTAAGCTCATAAATGCGCTTAGCCTGTCGCCGCATAATCCGCTGGCTTACCAGCTGGCTAGCCGCGTTGATGGCTTCTGGATCGTTAGATAGCCAGTGGTGTAGCTTGTAGAGTCCCCCACCGACAGCCAGCATCGCCAACAACAGCGCCCCGGCCCGTCGCAGCCGCTGTTGAATAATTTTTGGCTGGCGTTCGTATTGGTAATATGCGATCGCATCCGTCAGAGTAGTCCGCAATTCTTCAGCTCGAATCTCGGTCGAACCCACCCCCACCAAAGCAGCATCTGCCGTGGTAACCGTCATCAAAAACTGATCGCCAACGAAGATGACCGGCTGATTGGTGTCATTATCCACTTTCCAAGTCACACCGCTAGCAGCCTCGTCGGCCACATAGGCCTGTAAACGTTTAGAAATCTCTTTTGCCCGGCTAGTAGGGGATATGCCATCAACTACGGCTACTTGGAATAGAAAGCGACCGTCTAAGCGGACAGCCGCCGTTTCTATCGGTAGCGGAGGAGCGACGATCTCAATTTCGTTTTCCAGGATACTCGGGAGAGTAAGGCTGTCGAATTGAGCATCAACTGGAACACTCGCCAGCAGAAAACAGATCACCCCCGTCAGCAGGGCCATCAACCAGTGATTAAACTTCATACCTGTACTCGATGGAATGCTATCAAGACTGTATATCTTCTAAAAAACGTCTAGGAATTTGAGGATAGGAAATATCGTAGTCCCTAAACGTTTGCTTAGCCCGTATGGTCAGGTCTGTCTTGTATTTAAACTCATGGCGAGCATCAATGGGATAGCACTTTAAGCTAAACAGAGTCCCCCAAATTTTGTCTTCAACAATGACTACGATGGGTAGTCTCAGCTCGGTATACCGACTCGTTTGGGCTACCCGATATAGAATATCTTGTACCTGCTGGGCATCAACAGAATGCTCTAAATAAAAATGAGTCACAACCTGGGCTTCTAGATTCCCCATATTGGAATTAGAAATCGCATGGGTCCAGATTTTGTTATGGGGAATACTGACAATGTCATCAGTTGGAGTTTTTAGTCTTAAGCCTCTGAGGCCATAGGTTATGACTTCGCCATAGTCATCTTCAATCTGGATGCGATCGCCAATCTGATAGGGCGCTTCAAACAGGCCCAAAACACCTGCAATAATAGAATTAACATAGTCTTTGAAAGCAAAGCCAACTGCAACCGCAACCGTGCCCGTAATGGCAAAGACATTTTCCCTAGATAAGTTGAATAGCTGATTCATCAGCACCACCAGGGCGATGATCAAAACTAACATGCGAACAAACGGGACAAACTGTTTGATGCGCAGTCGTGATTCCTTTGCGACCCGTTCCGAAAGCCAAAAGAGCAATCGACTAGAGAGCTGAATTAGTAAATAAGCGGTAATAACGACAGTAAGTGCTTCTACAACTTTGAACGTTGTAATTTCAGTGAGAATATCCTTTGCTTTGTCAGTAGCGCTGTCAGAAGCCTGGGCAACACTGGTCAGGGTAACTAGCAACATCATAGTGAAAAATTATCCCCTGCTAGCTTGGTATGAACCAGCGGATAGTAAACGGGGTTTAGTCTAAAGCGTTGTTCCTGCTGCTCAATAATGCCAGCTTTCCGTAGAGTTTGAACCAAAGGCTCAATTTGGTAAAGCGTCAGACCTAAACTCTCAGCCAGCTCCAGCTTGGTCAACGTCCGATGAAGCAGGAGCGAATAGAGTAGATAAATACTCTCACCTTCTAGCTCTGGCATGCTTGGCTGCTCCGCCAGCCTGGCTTGAATTTTACGATTTTGAAACGGCTTGGATGGCTTTTCTGAGGCTGTCTGTTCTTTTTCTGGATCGTCATCGATAACCTGCAGCGTATTGAGAAAAAGCTGGACTGCTACAGTATCGATGCCATCTGTTTTGTCCGCTAGCGTACTGAAATATTTTTCCTGCCAGTCCACATTCTCGTTAGTCACCTTAGCCCTAAGCGAAGATGACTGAAACTCTATATTTAGCTCAGAAACGATGGGGTCAAGCCATTCCTTCAGCTGTTTGCCGGTAAGCTCATTCAGGTGGGTGATCCGATTACTGTAGCCATCCAATGCAGAAATTGCCTGCAGGTACTGCCACCCTACCTGCCCTAGACCCAGAATCCAAAAACGCGATGGGTCGGTAAGCAAATGCTGGGTAAAATAGTCCATACTCTTAAGGCCCTCCACACTGCGCAGAAAACAATGTTCTAAACAGGGAATGACAACGATCTCACGGTTATGTAAAGAGTCTGCCTGCTGCCGCAGACTCTTTTGCAATGATTCCACATCGGGGCGGACGGGCCATTGGACTAGCTGTAGTGGAACTCCCTGATAAGTAAGCTTTTCATCTACCCGAGGATCGTTGCCAGCCAAAGTTTTTACAAAAACGCTGAGGATGTCCGTCAGGTTAGTTGCTGAGGAACTAATGACAATCCAAACATTATCGTGACAGCCAGCCAGCCAGCCCCTAGGGTTGCTCCGCTGGCCTTGATGCCAGGCTTCAAATGCATGCTGGAATTCTGTTTGTAGCTGTTCTGAGTGATCAGGATGGCTGGGCAACTGCTGGAGCTGGGTTAACAGCTTCTGTCTCAAATCACTCGGCAGCTGTAACAGTGAATTTTCGGGGTCAGGGGACGTTTGCTGATTCCTTGACAACCAGGTCGACAGAGAGCGACGTTGCTGTTGCAGCCAGGCGCGGATCACGTCAAAAAAGGAGTTAGCTGCACTCATTCCATACCAATGACTAGTAACGTCGATTTAAGTAAGTGTATCTGCTATATCTATAATCTCACGGTTCGCTAGAAAATATAGGAGAATAGCGAATAGCGTAATAATGCCCAAAATCGTATCCCAGCCAAGCAATGGCCCAGTTGATCAGTAACGAACGCGTCGATGATATCCCACTGCTATTAAG
>NZ_JADEXP010000162.1 GCF_015207065.1 Leptolyngbya cf. ectocarpi LEGE 11479
ACAACAAATTTCAGTCTTTTTTCCCACAGATGAGTTCTTATGGGGCGGGCAGTCTATAGGCAAGGGAAATTTTTAGATTTATTTAATTATTTCCTGTTGTTCAGTAAAGTCGATATCTAATAATTACTTCAACCTCTTCATTTAAAGAAGATTTACAGCATTTTTTCTGCCCGGTCTAAACATGAAATCAACCATGGATGCACTATTGGTCGAAGATAGTCCCTCAGACGCTCAGCTGGTCAAAGCAATTGTCAGCTCGTCAAATTCTGAAAAGCCTAACTTACACCATGTCGGACGATTTGACGAAGCCTTGACTATGTTGGAGACAACAGCCTTCGATATTGTTTTGCTCGATCTGCATCTTCCCGATGGTGAGGGGTTACACCTAATTAAGCAATTAAAACAGCTAGCTCCCCAGACGCCCATCGTCGTCCTGACAGGTCTTCAAGACCAAACCATTGCTGAAGCGGCCCTGCATGAGGGGGCACAGGATTATGTTGTCAAGTCAGAAACATTTTCTCCCCTACGATTGTCAAAATTGGGCTATGTGGACGTTGGCAATTTATTGATTCAACGGTTGAAATACGCCATAAAACGGGCAGAATCCATGCAAAAGATGGAATCTAGCCAAGAACGCTATGCTTTAGTTGCTCAGGGGGCTAATGATGGCATTTGGGATTGGGATTTAGTCAATGATCGTGTTTACTACTCGCCCCAGTGGCAGGCTTTGTTGGGGCTTCCGGATAATTACATCAGCAACAGCCCAGAAGAATGGCTATCTCGGATCCATCCAGAAGATCGAGAGAACTTTGAGCAAAAGTTTCAGGACTACATTACCTGTCGTCAGCAACAGTTTCACTGCGAATATCGCATTCGACACAACAATGGTGACTATCTCTGGGTGCTCACCCGAGGTACAGCACTCTGGAATGCAGATGGAGTCGTTTATCGGATTGCCGGTTCTCAAACGGATATGACTATCCGTGCCAAAGTAGCGAGTCCTCCACCACAGCAGGAAGAATTTGCTCAAACGGCGCTTCATGCTGTTGCTATCGGCATCATGTCTAGTCTAGCGGATCTCTATCTTGAGGAAGACCGCTATAGCGAAGCCGCTCCCCTTTTAGAAGGAACGCTGATGATGCGCAAATGGCTGTGGGGAAATACCCATTTCGATGTGACTCTCAACGTCTATCAGCTAGCTACAGCATATGACAACCAGGGCCGCTATAAAAAGGCTAAGTTTCTTTACCAAGAAGCGCTAACGCTTTTTGAAGAGCATTTAGGCGCTAAGCATCACACCACGAATATTGTGCGACTTAAGGTGTTGCTGATTAATAGAATGAATGAAAAACTGGGTCTTTGAGGATATACGAAATCCTGACTGATAGCCCCCGGTATCGTTTAAGAGTTTTACCCATGGGAATGATGCCTTCCCATGGGACCCGTGGATACGACACCCATAATGACCTGTAATATTCTCCTAGTAGAAGACTCGCCGACGGATGCGACTATCTTAATGGCGGCCTTTAGAAGCATTGGCTACTCCGGACAGATTCACATTGTCCAGGATGGCGTCGAAGCAATTGACTTTTTAGAACAGATTGCCCTTGATGACAGCATGAGTTTACCTCAGCTGATTTTGCTGGATCTTAATTTACCTCGGAAATCGGGCCATGAAATGCTCCGTGAACTCAAAGAAAATCCCCAATGGCAATGTATTCCAGCCATTGTCTTTTCTAGCTCTTCAAGAATGGTTGACATTGGCAAGAGCTATCAACTCCATGCCAATGCCTATATTGCCAAACCCATTATCTTTGAAGACTATCGGCTGATGGTTCAGCGGCTTCATGATTTTTGGCTAGAAACAGCGCAATTGCAGACGGCATAGACGGCCCCAGCCATCAGTCATCAGAGTTTGACCGATCGGGGGCTGGTAGGCTGGGGTCTGGAACCCCAGCTAGCGTGAAATAAAAGGTGGTGCCGTTTCCAGGGTCTGAGTCTACCCAGATGTGGCCGTGGTGACGCTCTACAATTTTCTTGCAAATCGCTAAACCAATGCCATAGCCATCTAGCTCTTGGCGGGTGTGCAGTCGCTGAAATAGGGCAAAGGTTCTTTCTTGTTGTTCCTTGGCAATGCCAATCCCGTTATCTTGAACACCAAAACACCAGCTAGCCGACTGACGCTGAGCTGAGATATGAATGCAAGGGCGCTCGGCACTGCGAAATTTGATGGCATTGCCGATCAGGTTTTGAAACAGTTGAATAATCTGATTTTGATCGATGCTGAGGGTGGGGAGAGCATCGTAGGTTACGATTGCTTGGGCGTCGTTAATGGCAGAGCTGAGGTTTTCTATCGCTATCATCAAACCCAGCTCTAGCTCCATTGTTTCAAAGGTACTCTCTGCATGTGTGGCGCGAGAAAAGGCCAAAATACCATTGATTAATCCATGCATCCGCACACCACCATCGACAATATGTTGGATGTAATCATTGGCAGCTGCATCCAGGTGCTGGCCGTACTCTCCGGCCAGCAGTTGTGAAAAAACGGTCATAGCTCGCAGCGGTTCTTGGAGGTCATGGGAAATGACATAGGCAAACTGTTCTAAATCTGCATTGGACTGCTCCAGGGCCTGGGCTCGTTTGGCTAATTCCTGTTCAGCTTGCTGACGTTCTAGGACTTCTGCCTGGAGATAGCGGTTGGCTGCTTGCAGCTGAGCGGCCCGCTCTTTGACTAAGTCTTCTAGGTGCTCTCGGTAACGGGTCAGCTCAGTCCGGGCTTTTTTATGTTCTGTGACATCCACTAGCACCGCTAGAGAGCGCAAAAAATTACCTGAGTCGTCCTGGGCGGCGGTGGCTGACAGCAAAACATCCCGGATACTACCGTCCTTACATACCCACTGATAGGGCACATCAGTACACACGCCTGTTTGATAGTAGTCGGACAGGATAGCCTGAGCATGCTGTCGGGACTCTGGGGTCAAAAATTCTAAGGATTTACGTCCGATGACCTCACTACGTTCATAGCCAAAGGTTTGCAGCCAGCGATCGCTAACATCGAGCAGCTCACCCACACTGTTGATGGAATGTAGCATGGCAGGGGTGTTTTGATACAGGCTGCGATAGCGAGTCTCGCTTTCTTGGAGATTGGCTTCGGCCTGTTTGCGATCGCTAATGTCAACAGCCGTACCCAACAGCTGGGTGGGATGACCATCAGCGTTCCGCTGATAGATAATATCTTGACTATATAACCAGTGCCATGCGCCATCGGCATGGCGTACCCGGTATTCAATCTTAAAAATATCCCCGGAGCTGTCGGTCACCGTGGATTCAGCAATAGACTGATGATAGGCCGCCACCTTGTCTAGATCCTCGGGGTGAAACAGAGATGTATGTATACCAGCCTCCATCGCCTGTAACTCTTCTGGTGTGTAGCCCAGCGTCTCCTCTAGGGGACGATTACAATAAACATTACATTTTTCTATCAGATCATAGATATAAACATTATTGGGTGTGGCCTGGTTGATCGACTCAAGAAAATGCTGACTGGCTTCTAATTCAGCTGTACGATTTTTAACGTCCTCTTCAAGGCTTTCGTTAGCCTGACTCAGCCGGATTTCTGCCGCCGCTAACCGCAGCTGGGCGCGTTTAATCTCGTCAATATTGACAAATGTGAGAATCAAACCATCAACGGTCTTGTTTTCGTTTAGGTAAGGATAAACTCGCATCAGCAAGTAAGGTCCCTGACGTTTGACTTGAACTTCTCGTTCAACCGTATGTCTCTGCTGGTTAGCCTGCTCTAGACAATCGAGAAGATCAAAATTCTCTAAATTGTGGGATAGATGCCCGATGGGTCGATGCAAGTCTGCATCCACCAAATTGCAGGCCACGGTGGCGGCAGGGGTAAATTTACGAATTCGCAGCTCATTGTCCAAGAAAATGACCCCAACCTCGATATTGCCCAGCAGGTTATCGAGATCGTTATTCAGCTGAATCAGCTCCTGAATTTTAGACTGGTACTCCGCATTGACCGTGTAGAGTTCTTCGTTGACGGATTGCAGCTCTTCATTAGTACTTTGGAGTTCTTCATTGGAGGCAATCAGTTCTTCGTTGGTCGCCTGTTGTTCTTCGTTAGTCGTCTCCAGTTCTTCAATGGTGGCCTGGAGATTTTCTCGCGTGCGGTGTAGCTCCTCTTCTAGCTGCAAAACATATTGAGCCGTATCGGTATCAGCTTCAAATTGCGTTGGCAGCTGGGCAATTTTGGCCAGACGTTCCTGGGTAATGGCCACCAGGTAAAACTCGCTCGTCTTGCGATTAGCCGCCTGCTGGCTTATCTCCAGGGTTACCGTTAAATCATCACGATTCGCATCTGTAATCTGACAACCACTGTATCGCACACTGTTTTCGCGTCCTTGACGAACACGATGTAACGCCGTGCTGAGGGGTAACTGTAAAGACTGGGGCAGCATCTGGATCAGATCTCTGGAGCTGCGACCACTGGGCACGGTGAGTAGATTGAGCGCATCACCACAGACATAAAGCAGCTGATTTTGGCGGTCGCTGAGCAGGCAGGTTGTTTTCTCTTGGGTTAAGAGCGTCTTGAAGGCGGCTTCTAGCAGTGGGTCAAAACGAGGGGGCGGGGCGGCAACAGCCGGATAAGACCGCAGCTGCTTGAGGTTCAGAGCCGCTACGGACTGAGTTGCCAACGGTAATTTAACATCTCTCACTTTTTGATAAATTTTCCACTTACGGTGTAGGGGGATAAACTCATCTTCAATTTTCCCCAACGTTTCTGATTCACCGAGGAAAAGGACACCCTTGGCTTTTAAGGCAAAGTGGAGGTTTCTCAACACCTGATCTTGCAGCTCAGGTTGCATATAAATCAACACATTGCGACAGGTGACCAAATCCATATGGGTAAACCCAGCATCTTTTGCCAAATTATGGCTGGCAAAAATAATCATCTCTCGCAGCGATCGAGAGACTTCAAAAGAGCTATCATCCTTGGGCGTAAAAAAGCGATTAAGTCGCTCTTCACCCAATTCATTCACAATGGATGCGGGATAAACCCCTGAGGACGCTTTACTTAACGCTACTTGGTCAATATCTGTCGCAAAAATTTTAGCGTCGATGGAGGATGTTCGTTTATCTAAGAGTTCCCTGAGTAATATGGCCATGGAGTAAGCTTCTTCACCGGTAGCACAGGCTGTGATCCAGATGCGTAGGGTTTGTTTAGGTCCAAGTCTTTGAATTAGCTCAGGTAAAATGCTTTCTTCTAAGAGTCGCCAGGCTTCTCCATCGCGAAAGAAACGGGTAACGGTGATCAATAAATCATTACGGAGGGCACCACGTTCCTCTTCTGAGGTTTCCAATCGATGGATATAGCTGTCTAAATCTCGGTAACCTGCAATTAAACAACGGCGCTCAATGCGTCGCGTCACCGTGCTGGGTTTGTAGTGGGTAAAGTCAATGTTTTCATATTGTTCGACAATATTGACAATTCGCTGCAGCTGCAGCGGGGCCAGCCGATTTTGCTGATCATCTCGAAATGCCTGGAGATCGTGGGGTGATGTGACAAATTGGTGGGTCGCCTGGGCCAGCTCGTTAGGTGCCAAGACCAGATCGACCACACCGGTTGCGATCGCACTCTGGGGCATACCGTCAAACTCAGCCGTAGCCGGGTCCTGGGCCAGAACAATACCTCCCATTTCAGCAATTTCCTGGATACCGCGTGAACCATCGCTCCCGGTCCCCGACAGAATAATGCTAATGGTATGCTCTCTGACTTCTGTGGAGAGTGATTGAAAAAAACGATCAATGGGAAAGTTGGGCTGACGACCCTGACCTCGATCTTGCGGCATCAGGTGAAAGTGGTCGTTTTCAAGCACCATATTTTGACCCGGTGGGATCAAAAAAACAGTGTTCGGAGTGAGGGATACCTGTTCTGTGACCTGCTGTACGTCCATATTGGTGCGATGCTTGAGCAGCTCACTCATCAAACTCTTATAGTCGGGCGATAGATGTTGAACTACGACAAAGGCGGCGCCGCTATCGCTGGGCATATTCTCAAAATATTCCTCAAGGGCGCGTAGTCCGCCAGCAGAAGCCCCAATGCTAACTACGAAAAAAGTATCCGGGCTGGAGGATTCAATCGCATTTCCCATAAGAATATCGCCTAGTATCGCCCAATCGCAAAAGCAACTTCCTAGGGTAATGCAGCCACTGAGATTGATGCTTCAGTAATTTCCCGGAGGTGCCCAAGCCTGATGGGACGGCCCATGGAAATGCTCTATCTCAGGCAATTTTTTCCCGCCTCACAGCTCATCTTCTGCAGGCGATCTAGGATAGGGAATATGATGTCGAGCGCAGGCTTTTTTGATCCGCAAAATCAGATCCGTTTTGTAGATAAATTCATCTCGAGCATCCATGGGATAGGCCCTGAGTTTTAAATGGGTAGCCCAGGTCTCCTCTGAGACAATCACCCTCACCGGTAGTTTGAGCTGGGTGTAACGGCTGCTGTAGGCGGCCTGGTATAGGATTTCGACCGCTAGCTCGGTATCGGCCTCGTGGGCGAAGTAAAATTCGGTCATGACCTGGGCTTCGAGCTGACCGCTGTTAGCATTGGAGATCGGGCTGGTCCAGGTGAGGCTGTGGGGAATGGTGACGGCATTATCATCGGGGGTTTGGAGCAGGAGCCCCCGCAGGCCATAGTCTATAACCTCGCCATAGTGCTCGCCAATTTGCACCCGATCGCCCATGCGAAACGGCCCTTCAAACAGATTGACCACACCGGCAATGATGGAACTGGCATAGTCCTTAAAGGCAAATCCCAGGGCAACGGCAATGGTGCCGGTCAGGGCAATCAGATTACGTCCGGTCAGGTTAACAAAGAGTTTGAGTAAATAGCCAATCGTAAAAATGAGGACTATCCCTTTGAGAAAGGGCACCGACTGTTTAATGATCAGCCTAAAGCGGCGGGGCACATTTTCTGAGAGGGCATTGGCGGTGATGCGAATCAGTAATAGCAGACCATAGGCGACGATGCTGGCAAAACAGGCTTGTAAAATCACCCACAGATCGATGTCGTTAAACCATGGGTCGAGGGCTGATGCCTCTGTGACTTGAGCCATGGCCGTGCTGCTTGCCATCAAGGCCACAGCCCATGACACGATCCAGACTGTGACGGTGGTTGCGATCGCACCCCTCCTAACCCTCCTAACTCTCCTAGCCATAGTGTCCTCCCTATGCCTTCCCGATTAAAAAGTTGTTATTTCCCAATTCGCTGTAGAGCCTGGGATAGTAGGCCGGATGCACGCTAAACCGACGGCCTTGCTGGCGGATAATGCCTTCACGACGTAAAACCTGCAGCCGAGATTGGATATTCCGTTCTGCCTCGCCCAGACTAATGGCTAAGTGCGATCGCGTCATTTCTCGATGAATCAATAGAGAATGAAGCAAATACCGATCCATCGGCTCCAGAGTCATCATCCCTGGCAGCATCGGTTTAGTCGGCAACAGCTCAATCAAATCAGTCTCATCTGCCACCGCCCCATCCTCCGTCAAAGCCTCAGCCCGAATTTGCAATGACTTGAGCCACACCTGAGCCGCCGTACTGGCCAGCCCATCGGTTGTACTCGCCAAACTATTCCAGTAGCCATCACTAGCGTCTGCAATTTGAACCATGGGTCCGGCTGATTGGGTCTCTAGATTCGCCTCTAGTAACGGCATTAACCAAGCTTTTAACTCTGCTCCCGATAGCTTGGGCAGCGCAATCACCTGTTCAAAATAGGCACTTACCTGGCACACCCGTTCAAGAAACGCCCAAGCCCAGTGATTACAGCCAAATACCCAAAACCGCGACGGATCCTGGGTACTCAGAGTTTGCAAATATTCAATCCCCTCCCACCCTTGAATACAGCGCAAAAAGCATTGCTCCAGACTAGACACCACCATGATGGTCGGTACGTGGCGGTCCAGATCCGCCTGCGTTACCGGTGTGACAATGTCGTTTGGGGTCTCTTGATCAGAGTCTAAGTTCTGCTTGAGGTGTCCCGGCACCGCTAACGGATCGGCAGGGCGCTGGTAGCCACCTAAAAAAAAATGCACCTCACAGTCAGGAAATTCTTGGTGGAGGCTAGCTTTGAGAATAGGACCAATCTCTTCCACCGGTCGTCCTAAAACCACCAGACTGTTATTTTCAAATTCAGGATTGGCTTGCCAGTCTTGTAACGCCTGCACTAAAGCCGATTGGATAGTCGTCTGATAAGGTTCAGGCGTAGGCAACTTTGTAACCTGTTCCCCCAGATTGTTAAGTACCCCTGGCGGCGCATCCACTAGCTTTTCCACCGGGGCAGCACTAGTTGAGCGAGAGAACAACGTGGGTATAGTCCGCAAAAAAGAGAACGCCTGTTTTCTCACCCCTGTTTCCTCGCCATAGTTATTCCAGCTGCTCTAGCTGCTTAAGGATTTTTCCCATAATACCGTTCTTTAGAAGAATCTTTTTAAGCTATCTTTTCTTCCTGGATCCACGTTTGCTGCGCCCAGCCACCATCGGCTCGATATTCACGAGTCAGTCGCAGTCGAGTAGTGGACGTCATCAGCCAGCCAACTTCGCATCGGAAAGCCGTCTGGCGTTGAATCGTCTGGGGGCATAGGGATGACCCACCATTGGGCAAACATAAGAGCTGGTAGCCTGTGTTTTCAAAGATCAGCCGCGAACCCTCTAGTCTGGCCTGGGATTGACCGGTGGCAGCCCCAGCGCGCCAGGTTTGCAAAATAGTATTGGAGGAAGATTGCGAAACAGTTAGCTCTGTTTCAGTGGGGGCCGCAATGGACCAGTCTGTACGGTAGGTAATAGCTTGACCGCGCCATGTACCCAGCAGCTGGTCCACAGACAGCATGGGTCGCACTACCTCAGGCTCGCCTTCACGGGTTTCCCGGATCAACACCAGTTCGGAAAGGGCACCGCCCGGTGCAAACAGCTGCACCAGCCTGAAGCGCGCATTGGGTAGGGTCAAGCCAAATTCAGTACCAAACTGGGAAAAGGGACTCCACTGGGTTGAGCCTTTTGTAAAAGAGCCATCCTCACAAAACAGGCTGCTTTGATTGATACTGGCAAATTCTGTTTTAGTTTCTTGGGGAGGCTGGTCTGCAGGGTAGCGGGTAACCTGAAATCGGGCGCTGGCTGCACTGGTTGGCTCCAGGGTCAAACAGGAAGGAACATCGCTCAGCTCTGTGCCATCAGGAGTCAGTCTTGTAAAGCTACCTTTCCAAGTCCCTGCATTTTTGAATAGGTTGTCCCACTGATTTGGCATGATGCACTAAATGACGTAGTTTTTCCATTGAACCACGCCGATTTGTGTCCTGTATAGGACGGCATCAGCTCAAATCTAGCTCTGCTGCTCTCAGTCGAAACAACAGAGCTAGATTGTTTATCTAACGATCATCTGTCTGCTCTATGATGGCTAGCAGTATAGTACTGATCTCTTGATTATCCTCCTCTTCTACCACTGCTAAATCTTGCAGCAGACCAGCTCTGATTGTTCTATCATCAGGGGCAGTACTCGACATCACCTGAGCCAAAGCGTCATACCATAGACCGGCACTGCCATAAATAATGGCTCGCTCTGCATTTGTTGTAGCTGTCGATAGCTGAGCCGTTAGTTCAGCACTAGGGGTAACCACCCGAATTGGCAACGTACTCATCAGCAGGTCATCACTGCTACACGTGATGACCACTTGCCAAAGATAGTCTTTTCCTACTTCCAAAGGAGTAGCTTCGCTCGGTGGTTGGTAGCTCATAAAACCAGCCTGAGCTATAAAACTTTTAGTATTTACAAGACTCAGCAATTGCCCATTTTCATCGATCTGCATCAGTCTAAATTGTAATTGCGCGCCTTCTTCTGACGGAGATACATACCAGCTAAATTCTGGACGTACTTGAGTCGTTAGTTCTGCTATGGACCTTGGACCTAGTGCTGTAAACTCAGTAGGTTCTTCCTCTACATTACAACTTCCTCCCCGACTTCCTGCTGTTAGGGGCGTAGGTGGAATAGGCCGAGTATCATCAGTCGGTCTGAAGCGCCTTCTGTCATGATTATTTCCACTGTTATCTATAACAGCATGATTATCAGCGATAGATACCAGGTCTAGCGAATGCTCAGATACCTCAGATATATGAGTTGATGCATGGGTGCTGATTTGAGCCATAGTTAGTAAGCCCAAGCATAGACTAGTCGTATGAGTGAGTTTGGAGAGAATTGATGCAGTGTGAGCAGTCATGGTTTATGTCCCTGAAAGTAACGTTAGCAATGACAAATGATAAAATCGTTTACACAATATTGTTATCGCTGAGTCGCTTGTCTGTAATATTAGGTAAAATTACTGACTGGAACATCACTGAAACCAGTCATCTATAGTGACGAAATGAGCAATCACCTTTACCGTTTTCTGCAAAGTTCAAATATGCTACAGTCTTTGCTCCTTTAAATAATTAAGGTTCGGGGCTTGAACCATCGTAGGCTAGCCCAGCTAGGCCATCGTTGTTTATTAATTGGCCAGCGCAGCTCACACTGGGTTCCTTTGGGTATCACAGCGCTACGATTAAATTTTCCACCTAGCTTACGAGCTAGCTGCTTGGCCTGTTGAGTGCCATAGCCTTCTCGATCCGATGAGACTGCATTGCCCTGGCCATTATCAACTACACGAATAATATTATCGCTGCCCTCTGGCCGACAGGTAATCTTTAGTCGAGTCGTGCCAGTCGCGTACTTGCAAACGTTAAGTAATGCCTCTTCTAAAAAACGGCCTAGTTCCCGCTTTTGGCGGGGAGCTAAAAAACTATCTTCAATATCCTGAAAATCAGTAATGTGTAATAAGCCGCCAAAAAAGTCTTGCCGACGTCTGGCAGTAGTCCGATAAACCTCATCTAGCAGCTCTATCAGCGGCATATCGAGGTTGATAACCCGCTGCTGACTTAAGGCCAGCTGCCCTTCAGGCATCAGCATCTCTTGGCGCATCATATCGTACAAGGCTCGTAGTTCTATATTTAGTTCTTTAAGCTCATTTTTTTCATAGTCTGGAGTATGGCTATTATCTGGCCATTCTTTGAGCAGTCTGGCCAGAGTTTGTAGCGGACCGTTGTGAATGGTCCCAAAGGTCCAGTTAATTAGCTGCTCACGCTGGCCTAGCTCGGATTCGAGCTGGGCCTGCATCTGATAGACGGGATACATCACTACGGCTGTCACGGCGAAGGCAGCTCCTACTGGCACGAGCGGTAGCCACCAGCCGGTTAAGATAGCCGCATAAAATATTAGCCCCAGTCCCCCACTGCCGATAATTACCACTAATGTGTGCATGTATGGCTTAAGGCGACTAGCAGCCAGACTTAGTCCAACACTGCCCGCTAAGACTAACAGAATATATTCTACACTGCTCGGTAAAGTTCTCAAAAAGGCTCTGTTATCCAGGGTTGCGCTAACAATTTGGCTAATGGCATGAGCTTGTAGAACAATACCAGGTACTTCACTTGGGTTTACCCCTGGTAAGGCTGCAACGGTTACCAAATCCTTAGCACTCTCCGCCTGATAGCCTACTAGCACAACGCGGTCTCGCAACACATCAGGAGCAACATTGTCTGCTAATAAATCTCCGTAGGTAACTGTAGCAAACGGTGTTTTTCCTGCTCGGAAGTGGAGTAATGTTTGAATGCCAGCATCGTTAGTCCAGGCATAGCCTCCAGTACTTGAGTGAAACCGGGGAACCTCTGCATCACCAAAGCGCATTGTCCTAGAATCATGAATGCCATTCTCTAAGAAAAAATCTTCTTGAGCCAAGTATGCCTCAGAAACACGGACAGCAAATGAGTATTGAAATTTCCCTTCGCTATCAGGTCCACCCAAGATACTACGCCGTATTATACCGTCCGCGTCTGCAACTATATCTGCAAATCCTACTCGCTCAAGTGGCAACGATTTAGGAGCAGCAACGCTTTTACCAGTAACTTTATTGATACCAATCAGATTCTCTGAGGATGCAAAAGTTTCAGCTAACATTTCATAGCCTTCACCGACTGGAAAATTTCGGAATATATCTAAGCCGATTACACGAGGATCGTAGGTTTGAATGACTTCAATCAGCTCTGCCAGGGCATGATCAGGAATTGGATAGTTGAGAGACTGCTGGATATCATCTTCTGTGATAGTAACAATCGTTATCCGCTGGTCGGGTATTTCAGCTGGTCGTCCGCGCATGATAACATCCCAGACCTTCCATTCCATGGGCTGCAGCAGCCCTAGCAAACGGGCTACCGCCAGTATACCAACAATGGATAGTTTGGGAATAAAACCACTTTGTATATTGAGAAACCAATCTTCAATCAATTTCATCGCCTATTTATCCTAACTTAATATTTTAGAGCCAATTACCCAACAAAATGAATGGAGACCAAAAGTGTGGATGGCTAGTGTTAGGGTTACGTAGTACTGCTAGCTGAGCCTGCTGAAGTGCTTTTGCTTTATTAAAATCTGCGTTGAGCAACTGTCGATAAAACTCGCTCATTAACTCAGTAGTGCTAGTATCATTTACCGGCCAGAGAGTAGCTAAGGTGCTACGTGCGCCGGAACGGGTGGCCACACCTGCTAGTCCTAGTACAGCTCGGTTACTACCTGCAGCAGTTTTACATGCACTGAGAATCAGTAGCTCTAGCTCGCTTCTACGACTGAGTTCGCTGGTTTGTAACAGCTGGCTTAGGCGGTCAACCTTGAGTTTATTGCCCCAAGTAACAATAAACGTACTGTCAGAATTTTCTCCAAACTGACCGTGGGTAGCAATATGAACAATCGGAGCTGATGATGTTGCAATACCCTGTTCCAAGGCTTCGTTAGTAACTTGTTCGTTTAGTAAAGTATTGCTAGGAACAATTTTTTTGATATTGGCTAGCTCAGTTGTCACACCATCTAGACCAATAAAACCCTGTTGTGCTTCAGAGATACCTGCTAAGAATGCTGCTATCTTCCCGCGAGCTATAGGTTTAGGATCCAATAGCTGCAGACCAGGTGTGAGAGCAACCGCATACTTTTCAACTAGATAATGCTGACCATCATAGAGGGCCGACATAGAGATGTTACGTAGATTGCCATCTAAAACAAAAACTAACGTGTCAATGCCAGCTCGATTTAAACTAGTTTCCAAGGGAGCGATAAGCCACTCATAAAGCCGTTGCGACGATTGTCTAAAATTGCTTAAAGATCCAGCTTCTGTTCCTGGCTCTGGTATATCAGAAATTGGATCTAGAGCACCTGACTTCCATGTACCGATAGTATTATCTAGTTCTGTTTCAGTGATATACGTAACGTGCCGAGATATTGTTTTAGCAAAACTTACGATAATTTCAATACGGTCTGGTAGCACGATGGGATAAATTATTGCTGTGGTATCATCAATCAGGTCATCTAGCTCAACATTGTTTACTTGTAGACAGGCTTCTCGAAAGAAGTTATCTAGTTCAGCCAGCTGTAGTGATTCAAGAACCTGTCTGGCTTCTCTTAAATTGTCCTCGGAGGGTGTTTCTCCCTCTTC
>NZ_JADEXP010000163.1 GCF_015207065.1 Leptolyngbya cf. ectocarpi LEGE 11479
AGTCAGGACCGCTTTTAGGACTAAGCCCGTAGACCAGCCATCTAGCAGCAGATGATGCTTGCTCCAAATACAGTGATAGGTAGTCTCGCTCCAGCGGATCAGCACTAGCCGCATCAAAGGAGCCTGGGAAAGGGAAAAGCCCTGCTGCCGATCCTGCTGCAGCCAGGTCTCTAATTCCTGCTGCTGTTGTTCAGACGACTGGTCTCGCCAATCCAGCTGAGTAAATGGCAGCGTCACTTTTTGACGAACAAGCTGGATGGGCTTTTCCAAGCCTTCCCACACAAAGGCCGTACGCAGAATGGAATGTTGTTCTATGGTTTGTTCCCAGGCCTGACGAAACGCCTCAATCACTAGATCACCCTGGAGAGTGAAGCCAAACTGAGTGCAATACATGCCCGCCTTGGGGGCCATCAAACTGTGGAATAAAATGCCCTGCTGAGTGGGCGTCAGTTCGTACAGGTCTGCAAGATTATCTACTTTTTGCATGGTCTAACCCTCCTCACTGGTTTGCAGCTGAGCCAGTACCTGCTCAAGGGCCGTCTGGCTTAGGTTGGCCTGGGGAAAATCGGAGGGGGTATAGCCTCCGGCTTCATTAGAGGTGCAGTGGGCAATCAGCGCTCTTAAGGCGGCCATGGTCTGTTCGGCTACCTGGGCAATGGTTTCTTGTCGGTGGCACTGGTCGCTGTAGGTCCAGGCCAGCTGCAGTTGGCCTGCTAACACTCGGCCATTAATCTCAAGTAAATGTCGTCGCCGCGTCTTCGGATCTCGGCTACGGCCCTCGGATTCTGGAGCCAAACCAAACAAACTGGCCTCGGGTAGGCTGCTATCAAACTGTCCCAGGTAGTTGAAAATTAAACTGGGCTCTGGGTGGGTTGTCTCCTCACCACTGAGATATCGACCAACGCCGTAGTCCAGGGGCCTGCCGGGACGCCGCAGCTGTTCTTTGATAGCCATCAGTGCCGCTCCGGGGTTGGGGTCCGCAGGCAGTGTGAGCTGCACTGGGAAAATGGCGGTAAACCAGCCCACGGTGCGGGAGAGATCCAGCTGTCCGTCAAAATCATCCCGGCCATGGTTCTCTAGCTCAATCATCAAGGACGATCTCTCGGTCCATTTCGTCATGCCTTGCAACAGCGCCGTTAGCAGTACGTCATTAATCTGGCTTTGGTAGGCTTTGGGCACCTCCCGCAACAGCGCCTGGGTTTCGGCAACATCCAGGCTGAGGGCCAGTGTGTGGGCGGATGCCACCGTGTTGTTGCCGTCGGCAAAGTCCAGGGGCAGCGGGGCTGGGTTCTGGCTGGGCTGGGTTTGTGGCAGCGACTGGCTGTAGTTGACTAGGTGTTTGCCCCACTGTTGGAAGGAGGTGGTTTTAGGGGGGAGTGCGATCGCAACTCCACTCTGTAGCTGACCATAAACCGTCTGGAGATCCTCCAGTAGCACCCGCCAGGACACCCCATCGATCACCAGGTGGTGCACCACCACTAGCAGCCGGGCCGAGCAAGTAGGGCCAAAGTCAAACCAGGCGGCCCCCATCAGCGGTCCATCGGTAATATTTAACGAGGTTTGCAATGCGTTGGCATGGGTCACAATCTGAGTTTCCACATCGGCACAGCCTGGCGCGTCAATTCGCCGCAGCGAAAGCGGCCTGTGGTCTCCGTGTACCGCCTGCCAACGATTGTCCTGACGCTGGAACCGTAGCCGCAGCGCGTCGTGGTGCTGGATTAGATGGTTGAACGCTTGCTCTAATAAATCCGGGTTGAGAGACTCTCGCACTTCTAGCAAAAGCGCCTGGTTCCAGTGGTTGCGGTTATTAACTGCCTGTTCAAAGAAACGATGTTGAATCGGAGTGAGGGGAGCGACGCCGCTAATGGGGCCTTGCTCAGCCTTGGCCGCTGTGGCGGTGCCTGCAACGGCGGCTAAACCTGCAATGGTTTGATGCTCAAACAGCTGGCGGGGGGTGAGCTGCAGACCGGCCTGATTGGCCCTGGCAATCACCTGAATGCTCAGAATAGAGTCCCCACCCAGTTCAAAAAAGTTGTCGTGGATGCCGATATTGTCCACCCGCAACAGGTCTTGCCAAATACCCACCAGGGTTTGTTCCGCAGCGGTGCTAGCAGCCGTTTGTTCAACATCCGAGCGGCGACTGGGGGCAGGCAAAGCCTGGCGGTCAATTTTACCGTTGGCATTGAGGGGAAATGCCCGCAGCGGCACCACCACCGCTGGCACCATATAGTCAGGTAGTTTTGTGGCTAGATCTGTTTTTAGGTCTTCCGGGGATGCGGTGGTAATGGCATAGGCCACCAGTCGCGCCGGTTCTGGGCTCTCTTCCCGGAGCACAACAATCGCCTGCTGGACCGCCGGATGTTGTTGTAGTACAGCAGCGATTTCCCCTAGCTCAATGCGAAAACCCCGCAGCTTGATCTGGTCATCAATGCGGCCCAAAAATTCTATTTGGCCACTGGGTAAATGACGCCCCCGATCGCCTGTGCGGTAGAGCCTTCCTGAGTCAAAGGGATTGGCAATAAATCGCTCTGTGGTGAGGGCGGGACGATTGAGATAGCCTCGGCTAACGGCAGCACCCCCGACATAAATCTCACCGGGAATGCCCACGGGAACGGGCTGATGGTGGGCATCCAACACGTAAACCTGCACATTGGGCAACGGCTGTCCTAAGGGTAGGGTGGTCTCCTGAAGAGCCTCCGGTACGGGATATGTGAGCACCCCGACGGTGGTTTCGCTAGGGCCGTAGTGATTTAAGATTTTGCCTGCGGGCCGATGACGGCGAATCTCTTTCACCAGAGAGCCTGGGGCGGCTTCCCCACCCAGGACTAAACACCAGTGCGGTAGCCAGGTAGTATCAGATTCATCCGTAAGCAAGGCCCCAAGATGGGAGGGCACAATTTTTAGACAGTCGAGGGGATGTTGACGACAGTAGTCGGCGAGGGCACTAGCCTGTAACGTGCGATCCTCAGCAATCAGATGTAAGCAGCCACCGGTACACAGGGCGGCAAATAGAACCGTATTCCCTAGGTCTGCCGCCACGCTGGACACCAGGCCGTAGTGGGCATTGGCCTTGAGGTCCAGCTGGGGCAGAATCCCCTGCACATAGTTGAGGATGTTGCGGTGCTCAACGGCAACGCCCTTCGGCTGTCCGGTGGACCCGGAGGTGTAGATAACGTAGGCCAGATGCTCGGGGGCTGTGTGGTGGGGTAAATTCTCGGTGTTGGTTTCGTTCGAGATGGCATCTAGGCAATGGGTGGGGATGGTTTTGGGGATGCGATCGCACCATTCCACCTGAGTCAGCACCTGAACCACCGCCGCATCCTGGCAAATGGTTTGCAGCCGTTCCGTGGGCAAATGGGGGTCAAGGGGTAAATAAGCCCCTCCAGCTTTGAGGATACCGAGGATGGCGATCACCCAGTCGAGACAGCGGGGCAGCACCACCGCCACCACGCTCTCGGACGTTACCCCTTGCTGCCGCAGCCTTTGGGCAATCTGGTTAGCCCGATTGTTCAGCTGGCGATAGGTTAAGCAGTCCGCTTCAAACCGAAGAGCGGCATGCTCGGGTGTGCACGCTACCTGGGCTTCAAACCACTGATGCAGGCTGTTGTAGTTAGAAGGCTGGGTGGTGGCTTGGTTAAAGTCCACCAGTAGGGTTTGTCGTTCTGCTGCGCCGAGCAACGGCAGCTGGGCAAGGGTTGTTTCCGGTGCCGCCAATGCCTCTGTCATCAGGGTTTGCCAGTATCCCTGAATCTGTTGAATGGTGGATAAATCTAAACGGCTAGCATCGTAGAGCCAGTCTAGGGTGAGATCGCCCGAGAGATTGTCAGCCTGGGGCCGACACACGAGCTTGAGCGTGGACGGTTCCAACAGAGTGCTGGTGGCCGTTACCTCTAAAGGAGACAAATTCGCCGGGGCCGCCTCCACCCCAAAGCTGATGGGAAACCAGCCCGTTTCATCCTGCTCCCAGGCAAAATAGTCCTGCCAGGGCTGAATATCGGCTAGCGTCTGATGGACTTGGGCCACCAGGGCGGCAAAACTTTGGTCGGGCTGCAGTTCGGCCCGCAGCGGCAGATCGCGCGTCAGCAGTCCGCAGGCCGTTTGCAGCTCTTCGTAATGCTGGCGGGCGTTACAGCTGTAGCCCAGGGTGAGGGTAGATTGTTCGGTGAGCCGGGCGATTAAAATCTGCCACACCGCCAGACATACCTCATCCACTGTCACACCTTGTTGGGCGGCCCAGCTATAGAGGGATTGGGCTTGCTCAATCGGCAACTCGACAGAATGGGTCTCGAACTGAAACGTGTCAGACTCGACGGAGTCTTTGGGCCGCTCTAGGGGCAACCGTTGTACCACCTGCTCCAAATTGCTTGAGCGTCGCCAGTAGCTGCGTCCGGCGGCGGTGTCTTCTCCTTCTAGCAGTTCGATTTGCCACTCGGCCAGGTCGGCATACTGTAGCGGATCTTCTAGCTGAGGTGTTGCCCCATAGAACTGCTGGAACTCCTGGGCTAGCAGCGACAGGGTGGCCCCATCGGCACACAGCGCCGACACGCTAAACAGCAGCTCGTCTGGCCGAATCCAGTGCACTTGAAATAGGGGACCTTGCACCCAGTCAAACGGCTGCTTTAGCAGGTTTTGCACCTGTGGGGCTGTGCTGTACCGCACCAGCACCGACTCACTCGACAGGCTGTCGGCAATCACCTGGAGGGGCATGGTCATCCCCGGCAGGGTGGGAAATGTGGTGCGCAGAATTTCGTGGCGGTCGATTAGCTGCTGCAGGGCTGCCTGTAGCTGATCGGCAGCATAGGGCTTGTGCGATCGCAGCTGCAGCACAGCCCGAAAAGGCGGGCGGCGCTGCTGGAGTCGCCACAGACGTTGCTGCTGGGGGGAGAGACGATAGCCTGCAATTTTAGATGCGGGCGGTGTTTGAGCAGTTTGCATAGTATCTACACCGAGGGTTAGGAAAGAGGGCAAAAAAGAGGCTTAGGAAAAGCTAAGGAAACACAACAGAATATTTATTCGGTTGCCGCCGTCACGTTTGGATAGGGCTGGGCCATACCCACCAAGACTTTGCGGGGACCGCCATAGGGGGTGCGTCCGTGGGCCGCCAACATGTTGTCGAGCAGCAGCACATCTCCCCGCTGCCAGGGAAACATCACCGTATGGGCCCGGTAGGCGGCGCGAATGGTGGCTAAGTCGGTTTTATCCAGGGCAGAGCCGTCGCCGTAGTAGGCGTTGCGGGGTAAGTCTGCTTCAGCGATGTCGGCCAGCAATCCCTCGCGCACCGCCGGGTCCAGGTTCGAAATATGGAATAAATGGGCCTGGTTAAACCAAACCCAGTCTCCGGTGTGGGGATGACGGGCCACGGCCTGGCAGATCTGCTGGGTGCGCAGACGATCGCCGTTGCCCCACTCCCAGGTCATGCCGTTGGCTTGGCAAAACGCCTCCACCACCGCCGGATCGTCCGTTTGAAAGACGGTCTGCCAGGGCAAATCTAGGGAGCCACCATAGTTGCGCACGTAGAGAATTTGTTGTTGCTGCCAGCGCGATCGCAAATCCGACGGCAGCGCTGCATACACCCGACGGCTGTCGGCAATGGGCGTCATTCCCCCCGAGACAGAGGGCTGAACACAGAGAAAAGCAATTCTCAGGGGCCACTGACGGCTGTAGGCCATCTCGTTGTGCAACGGAATCGTCTGGCTGGCCGGATATTCTGTGGAGGTATACACCTTGCCACTCACCTGGGTACGCGGCGTCGAGCGATAGGAATAGTCCAGCAGATTGCCGCCAATGGCGTTTAAAAAGGGTTCTAATTCTGGAATGCTTTCGCGGTCAAACCCACGAAACAATAGCCCCCCATGGTGACGGAGTTTGGCCTCAATCCACTCAGTTTGGGTCTCCGCCCAGGTGGCCAAATTCAGGGAGGCATTGGCCTGCACCACCAGCGGCAGCCGCTGTTCGGGAGCCAGGGTCTGAGCGGTAATCAACGATTCTGAAGAAACCTGAACCGAGCGGCGACGAATGGCGCTCAACCGCTGGCGAGAAGAAGAAGTCATAGCGCTAGGAAATAAAGGTTTGACGGCGAGTGCCCCTCAGCTTTTGTCGCTGGGTGGACAGCAGCGCCCGTTTTTGCTCCAGCATTTGCTGCTGCTGCCGCTGTCGGAGATGTTGGACCAAGTCTTTAATGGACTGCTCGGGAGCGCGGGCAATCTCAGCGAGGAGATCTTCATAGCCCCGGGCGAGTCGAACCATGGTGGCGGATTCAAACAGATCGGTGCTGTACTCCAAAGCCCCCCGTAACCCCTGGGGACTTTTCCACATCCCCAGCTTCAGGTCGTGTTTGGCGGTACCTAGATCAATCTCAATTGTTTCTAAGGTCAGCCCCGGAAACGACACCGTGGTGACCGGATCGTCCTGGAGATAAAACCAAACCTGATATAGCGGCGTCTGGCTTAAGTTCCGTTCGGGCTGCAGCTCGTCCACCAGTTTTTCAAAGGGGATATCCTGATGGGCATAGGCATTGACCGCTTCATCGCGCACCCGCTGTAGCCACTGGCGAAAGGTGAGATCGCCGTCGATGTCGGCACACAGCACCAGGGTGTTGGTAAAAAAGCCAATCAGGTTGGCCACTTCTGGGCGATCGCGGTTGGCGATGGGGGTGCCCACTCGAATCTCGGCCCCTTGGGCATAGTCATAGAGCAATACCTGAAAGGCAGCCAGGGTGGTCATAAACAGCGTGGCATTGGCCTGTTGGCTCAGCCCCTGCAGCTGATCCGTCAGGTCGGGCGATATGCCCAGTAGATGACGGTGGCCGCGATGGCTGCGCACGGCAGGCCGGGGAAAGTCGGTAGGCAAGCTGGGTAGCACCGCCGGGGAGAGATGGGAACGCCAGTAGTTAAGCTGCTTTTCTAAAACGTCTCCCTGCAGAAACTGTCGCTGCCAGACGGCAAAATCGGCATACTGAATCGGCATTGGCGGCAGCTGGGGCAGCAGCCCCAGCTGGTGGGCGTCGTACAAAATGGCCAGCTCCCGAATCAGCACCTCCATGGACCAACCGTCGGAAATGATGTGGTGCAGCGTCAGCAGTAGGACATGGGTGTCGGCCTCTAGTTGAATTAGGTGCGATCGCACCAATTCATCCCGCTCCAAATCAAACGGCTGCTGCACCCGCTCTAACGCCTGGGCTTGAATCGCCGCTGTCTGATCCGCCTCCGGTAGATCCAGCCGATGCCGGGTTGACGCTACGGCCCCAGTTGACTGCACCCGCTGATACGGCTGACCATCCACCAGCACAAAGCGCGTCCGCAGAGATTCATGGCGCTGCACCAGATCCTGCCAGGCTCGCTCTAGCGCCGAGCTATCCAAATCTCCCCGCAGCCGCACCGCCGCCATCATCGTGTAGGCCGGATTGCCAGGTTGCAGCTGGTCTAAAAACCACAGACGCTGCTGGGCAAAGGATAGGGGGAACTGGTTGGGATGCTGGAGGTGCGATCGCAGCAGGGTTTTTAGTTGCGATCGCTTGGAAAGCGGGTCAGCCCGAAGCGTAGAAGCCATAGTTTAAAAAGAACAATTCTCGATAGCGACAAGGTCCAAAAATCAAAAATCAGGTACGCACGTAGAGCTAATAGCTCCCTAAACTAATTTCCTTAAACGCATTTCAATAGGTCTGATAGAGAGAAATCTAGGGAAGAAAAACGGACAGATCTAATCTTTGAAGCTAGGCGACATCAGGACGGAAGCTCTCGATCAATTCAAATGTTTTCACCACACAAATGAAAAATCCATGCAATAGCAGGCTAGTCTTAAATAAGAATCTTTGTCAACAGAATCATCTAAACCGCCCTTTTTTATGAATCTCATTTCCCTGCTATTGCGCACATCCCCGATTGCCATGGCCGTTGCCATCGTGGCTGGGGGGCTGAGCGGTGGTGGCAGTGCTCGTCTCGTCGCCTGGGCCAACGAAGTGATCGCCGGTCGCCAAGCAATAACGGCCTCCTTTTTGTGGAGCTTTTTTGGTTTGCTAGCCGTGGTTCTCGTTGCCGGCTACCTGTCGCAGCTGCTCCTGATTCGTCTGGGACAGGGTGCCCTGCTCAACCTGCGGCTGCGACTCGCCCGGCAGCTGCTCGACTGCCCCCTACGTCAGCTGGAAGATTTGGGCAGCCATCGTCTATTTGCCTCCCTCACCGCCGATGTTGAAACCATTGCCTCCGCCTTCACGGTGGTGCCCTTTCTCTGTATTGACCTAGCCATCGTGGGCGGTTCGCTGCTGTACTTAGGCTGGCTATCGGTACCGTTGCTGCTGGTGATGGTGGCGTTTTTGCTCTTAGCCACGGTCACCTACCAGCTCATCGCCCAGCGAGCCCGACGCTTTTTAGTCACGGCCCGCAACGAACAAGACCGATTATTCAAACACCTGCGCGGTCTGATTCACGGCATCAAAGAGTTAAAGCTGCACCAGCAGCGACGACAGGTTTTTCTCACTGATGAATTACACCAGACGGCGGCCACCTATCGCCGCTTTAACGTGTTTGGCATGGGCATCTTTGCCGGAGCCGCCAGCTGGGGTCAGCTGATTTTCTTTGCCGTCATCAGTGTCTTTTTGTTTGTTGTTCCCCAGTTCAGTGCCCTGGATAGGACTCTGCTTTCCAGCTATGTGCTCACCGTTATTTATCTCAACGGCCCCCTCGAAAATTTAATGCGGCGTCTGCCCATCCTCAGCCGCGCCAGCGTTGCCCTAGATAAAGTAGAGTCCTTTGGCTTTATGCTCAACCAGTCTTCGGAGCCCCCCAGTGTCCAGACTCTGTCCACATCATGGCACCACCTAGAACTGAAAAACGTCATCCACCGCTACGACCGAGGTGCCGACACGCCGCCATTTACCGTCGGCCCCATTAACTTAGTCTTTACCCGGCCAGAAGTGGTGTTTTTAATCGGCGGCAACGGCAGTGGTAAATCCACCCTAGCAAAGCTGATTACCGGCCTATACCCCCCCAGCGCAGGCCAGATCACCCTGGACGGCAACAATATCACCGATGCCAATCGAGAAGCCTATCGGCAACAGTTTTCCGCTATTTTTGCCGACTTTTATCTGTTTGACCGTCTCCTCGCCCTGGACAGCCCCCAACAAATTGAGCAGGCCAACGCCTATCTCATGGCCCTACAGCTCGACCATAAAGTTCATATCCAGGATGGCCAGCTGTCCGACATCGATCTCTCCCAGGGACAGCGCAAACGCCTGGCACTGCTCACAGCCTATCTAGAAGATCGCCCTGTTTACCTATTTGACGAATGGGCAGCCGATCAGGACCCTCATTTTAAGACCGTGTTCTACACCCAAATTTTGCCTGAGCTTAAGCGCCAAAAGAAGCTAGTATTAGCCATTACCCATGATGATAACTATTTTCATCTAGCCGATCGCATCCTCAAGCTAGAGAATGGTCAGCTAGCTGAAAAATCAATTGCACAGGCGATTTCCTGAAATGATTAAGACGCGTCCCGGCGGAGTAAGAGGCAGTTTACTTATTGAAATGTTTTCTCATTTAAACTATCTTGGTTCGGTCGGACAGGAGCTAACGGCAAAGCCAATGTTGGAAAAGATGCCAGTTTTTAAAAGAGTGCTGTTTGCGATCGCAACGTTAATCCTGGTTGTTGCCTGCGGAACACCATCTCCAACCACTCAACCCGTCATCCCCGAGCAGGGACACATTGTTTCAACAGCGTTAGGTGATGTCGTTGTCCCCCAGTCCCCCCAGCGAGTAGTTGTGCTGTCTCAAAATGCCCTCGACAACACTCTGGCCCTAGGAGTAACGCCCATTGCCTCCACCTATTCAGGGTTTCCCCATCGCTCCAACTACGGCAGTTTTGCCGACTATCTGACCGATAAAACTGAGGGTGTTGACAACATTGGCCATTCCTCCCAGCCAAACCTTGAAGCCATCCTGTCACTTAAACCAGACCTGATTTTGAGCAACGTAGAGGACCATCGCACCTTCTACGATCTTCTCTCCCAAATTGCCCCCACGGTACTGGTCGAAACCCGAGCCGATGCCCTCGCCACCTACGCCGCCGCCTTGGGCAAACCAGAACAAGGAGAAGCACTCATTCAAGATTTTCAGGCCAGGATTCAAGACTTTCGACAACAGATAGGCGATCGCCTGCAAACCACCGAAGTATCTGTACTGCGCTTCCGCCCCGATCAGGTGCGTTTGTATATGCAGAACTCTTTCTGCGGCTACATTTTAGAGCAGGTGGGTCTGCCTCGCCCGCCATCTCAGGCCAAAGCCAAATTCTACGAAACCGTCAGCCTTGAAGCCATTCCAGCCATGGATGGAGACGTGATTTTTTACTTTCAAGACAATCCCCAAAACTCCATGGCCCAGAAGGTTACAGGACATCCCCTCTGGCAACAGCTGGAGGCAGTGCAGCAGGAGCAAGTATACCCCGTATCATTTGACACCTGGTTTTTGGGCAATGGAATTTTGGCCGCTAACGCTCTGCTAGATGATTTGTTCAACTATTTAATTGATACCCCAGAGCGTTAAGCTCAGACCTACAGCCAATTACCTACCAGAACAAAAGGACTCCAGAAGTAGGGAGAGGCCAGCTGGGGATCTTGCATCAGTGCTAACTGAGCTTGGCGAAATGCCTCAGCTTTAGTGGTGTCCGGCTGAGCTAGAGCTTTATAAAACTCAGTCATAAAAGCCGCTGCAGCCTGGTCATTAATAGCCCATAAACCTGCTAAGGTACTGCGTACTCCAGAGCGAATGGCCGTACCTGCGATACCCAGGACCGCTCGACTATCACCCGAGGCTGTTTTACATGCACTAAAGACCAGTAGCTCCACTGGAGATAGGTCACTGCGGTTGCGAGCTTGTAAAACCTGACTCATTTCTTCCATCGTTAGTTTGCCATCCCAGGTGACGATAAACGTGTCCTCAACGGTTGCTCCAAACTCACCATGGGTAGCAAGATGCACGACACTAGCGGGAGCTGTTTTAAGACTATTGAGAAGATTAGGTTTCGTTAGGGTTTGATTGAACAAAACCTGGTTGTCAGGAATTTGTGTGGTGACCTGCTGAAGTTCATGTAATTGCTCAACTGGGTTGAAAGAGAGATAGCCCAGGAGAGAGAGCCGTTTGAATCGCCTTGAGAGCGGATAGACCTTGGCGTTTACCGGTATTAATCACCGATCTAACAGCGGCAAATAGGTCACGTCCCCATTCAGATCGGAATCCATGGGTGACTTTTCGGAAGACCGTACTCATCCGAATGGCTTGTTCACTAGAATTATTGGTAGGCGGAATAGTTCCATCGTCTAAGAAGACAAACAAATGGTCCTGAATCTCGTCATAGCGATGACGTAATCGAATCCCATCAGCTTGGTCAGGCTGGCGTTTCAAATGCTGTCGTAATCGTCGTTTAATATCTAATCGATAGTGATAGAGCGTTGAGGGGACCAACGACTCACGCCGTTTATGAATGGATAAGGCCCGCAATAACAGGCGCTTCATCACCGGAGCAAACACCGTATCCCCGGCATCAATGGCAAATTGGCAGTCTCTGAGTTGATGCGCCAGACACACTTGCCATTGGGCGGCTGGATGACTTTTTTGAGCACTGAATAAATCCGAGACCCACACCTCAGGTTGATGGTCACCGAGGACGTCATAGATGACACTCGCCCCTCGGGTGGCACACACCACATGAAAACAGATGTCTTCATTTTGGCACACCCATTCCCATTCCGTATGCCCCTTCACCCGAGCACTGGTTTCATCCGAGCAGATCAGCCGTGATTGCTGAAGGTGAGCCTGAATCTCGTCCATCGGCTCACTTAGTTGATGGTGTACCCGCCCTAACAGATTGGCCAAGGCTCCTTCGGAGATCGAGAGATTAAAGACCTCATCGAGCAATTGATGTAACCGTTCATAGCTGATGGCATGACCATACCGTAGATACGTCACCAAGCTGTTGAGCATGTCGTCACTCGTGCCTCCACGGTTCGATCTGGATTGGGACTTAATCGACGTCCCCCACCTTGTCGTCCCACACTGGCCTCTCGACGCACGTTCCCTTTTTTACGCTTCTTCTGATTGGCCTTAAAGTCTTGCAACGGTGGTTTGCTTGAATTCTTACTCGTCTTTTTCGGACGCTTTTCTATCTCGTCTAATCGCTGACGCAGACTTTGCATCTCCTCCCTTAGCACCTGTATCAGTGCATCTTTCGCCTCTGGACTTAACTGGCTAAGGTCAGGAAGGTCTTGCATACAACTACGTTACAGATTGTGCTCTGAGAAAACAATCCCCCGGAGGGGGCGTTGAGCAATTACTGAGGACATTGTTTGCACCTTGCCCCTAACTCAGGTCCATACAGCAGATTGGACAAATGCGGTTGCTCCCCATTGGAGCAAAGCCATCATGCCACCGTTGAGCTTGAAATTAATTCGCAACATTATCAAAGCTGGCGTCATCAATGTAATTCAAGGGGCTTTGACATCAAATTTGATGGCGAAGGGATATCGCCAAGGGCTGATTCAATATGGCTTACTGTGCGCCTTAAAAACCTAAAACAAGCTCAATACATCTACACCCACACCCAGGACCACACCAATATCGGTCCCATCATTAAAGGCTGCATTTACCCTAGCTGTTCCCGTAATTAGATCGCTAATCGGTACATCTACACCCGCCGTCACCAGGGGACTGATCTCAAAATCATCGATTTCAACACCAATGCCAGCCCCAACAAAGGGAATCACCCTAACCCGTTCACCAGCACCAAGGTCTGAAAAGCTATTAGTCAGTGCAAATGACGCGAAACTATCCCCACTCAATACGGAGGCCGAATGAATAGCCAGCGTATCGTTAAATGAAAATCGGCCTACTAATGAAAAACCACCGTCACCTAGTTCCGTATCGCCGTCATCACTCACACCAATGGTGCCACCGATACCAAAATAATGGATGCGGTCATTGTCCCTCCGAACCCTCTGTGCAACTACAGCGTCCGGTGTCAGGCTAGCCGCTGATTGAGCAAAACTGGGGCTAGCCACCAGTAAAACTAGAGCATTGACTAGGCTGAACGATCCAATTTTTTTGATAGCAGACATGGTCATCGAGCATCCCCAAAAAACAGCGAGTGGCCATAGCAGCCACTATGGGTGAGCCTACTATATGACCGGGCCAATTAGGTATCATATTTTTCATATTTTTCATATGAAGAATCCGAGTTTGAAACTAGCTATCGCCAGTACGCCAATTGTCTTAATGGCACCTATCAGATGGCGTACTTAAGGCACCGTATAAAGCTTAGAGGTCGCGTATCAAAGGATACGTGAAATTTCAGGATATTTTCTAGGTTTTTTGTCCAATTGATTTCAGAATTTAGGAGACTAAGGACATGTCAACGAATTAAACGCTATGTCTCTGGACGAATTTGAACAATATTATCGTGAATCAATGAGTAAGGCCCTCAACCAGCTGCAGCGGATGACCCTACTCTCATCAAATCTGAAGGAGACAGTGGATGAGCTGAGTAT
>NZ_JADEXP010000164.1 GCF_015207065.1 Leptolyngbya cf. ectocarpi LEGE 11479
CCCTTTCCCCTTTCCCCGTCCTCATGAAACACCACCTGCAAAACCTGCTGTTGTTTCTTCTAGGCCTCTGTTTGGTTCTAGTCGGTATGCCCGCGTTGTCACAAACCCTACCAGCCTCAGAGACACCTGCTGCCGCTATATCTTCAGTAGAACCTCTCTCAGCAGAACCGACAGAACTCATAGAACAAGGACAGGTCTTTTATCGGCAAGGGCAGTATGGACGTGCGATCGCAACCTGGCAAACCGCTCTAAACAATCCGGCTATCGATACCCCACAACAGGCAGCCATTTGGGCCTATTTGGCGTTGGCCTACCAGAAAACGGGACAATGGGAGGAGGGGGAGGGTGCGATCGCAAACAGCTTGGCTAGCCTAGACCGCCTACCCCATACCAGCGAACGTGCCCGCCTCATGGCCCAAACCCTAAACGCCCAGGGACAGCTAGCCTTTGCCCAAGGCCGCGCTGAAACCGCCTTTCAAACGTGGCAACAGACTACCGAAATCTATCAAGAGTTAGGACATCAGCCAGGGATTACCGGCAGCCTGATCAACCAGGCCCAGGCCTTAGAAACCATCGGTCACTATCGACGGGCTTGCCAAACATTGTTAGAGGCCATTGATCTAACTGAGCAAAGTTGCAATGTCATCCGCTCGGATGTGGCAACCATTGTTCAATCCTTTGAGCAGCAATCTGATGCCAATTTAAAAACATTGGGTCTGCGTAGTTTAGGCAACGTTCTGCGGCTGACCGGTCAGCTTTCTGAAGCACAACAGCTATTGGAACAAAGTGTCACCTGGGCTGATACTCAAGAGAACCCACAGCATAAACTTCTATCGCTATTGAGCCTGGGTAAAACAGAACAGGCGCTCTATGAACAAGCCGCCTATCGCTATGGACAAACGGGCTCCTCACAGGATGGATCTGTTGTAAAAAATCATGCAGAGACTGCGTTAGCCAGCTACACAGCAGCACAGACGATCGCTCAAAGTCTACCCAACCCAGACTTGCTGAGCCAAACCGCCATCCAGCATTTTGCGTTGCTCGTAAATCTACACCAGGGAGAGTTTCCTAAGAACTTTTTTCCACAGCTATCCACCCAGCTGCAAATCCAGTTCTCCCTGGTTAGACAGCTGCCCAGTCTGCCTCCCAACCGAGCCAATCTCTTCACTCAAATCAGCCTGGCAAAAAGCTATATTGCTCTCCAAAAATCTGAAAAGCCAACGGTAACACCCGCTATTACAAATATTGTTGAGCTTCTGAACCAGGTACAACAACAGGCTGTGGCCACTGGCGACACCGAAGCTCAGTCCTATGCCCTCGGTGTTTTAGGAGGGCTTTATGAACAGCTATCTGTGCAGCCCAACAACACCGAACTTTTACAGCAGGCCCAAACGCTAACCACTGAGGCACTGTCCTTAGCTTACCAGGCTGACCACATTGCCTATCAGTGGCAATGGCAGCTGGGGCGTATATATGCGGCTCAGGGGGCCACCGGTCAGGCCATTACCCATTACCAAACGGCCGCTGACACGTTGCAAACCCTACGACAGGATTTAGTCGCCATTGAATCCGGTGCGCAGTTCTCATTTAGAGATACGGTGGAACCCCTTTATCGTGAACTGGTGGCGCTGCGGCTCAATCAGGCTACGGTACCCCCATCGCAAACCAATCTGTTACAGGCGATCAAAGACATTGATGCGCTACAGCTGACCGAACTAGAAAATTTCTTAAGCTGTAACCTGACCCAGACCTTTACCCTGGGTGAATCCCAGCTCGATACCTCAACGGCCATTATTTACCCGATTATTTTGCCAGACCAGGTGGCTGTGATTGTCCGTTTACCCCAGTCAAACGAGCTGCAGTTTCACCGGGTGTCTATCTCTGAAACCGAGGTCACCCAAATTCTGACACAGCTGCGTCAACAGACTGAAAATCGATATCGCTCTCCCCTTTTCCTAGAGCGGGCTAAACAGCTTTACGACTGGCTGATCCGCCCCTTTGAGGAGATTTTAGCGCAGCAACAGATCAAAACCTTGGTATTTGTGTCAGACGGTGCTTTGCGCAATGTGCCGATGGCGGTGCTGTACAATGGCGAGCGATTTTTGATTGAAGACTATGGCCTGGCTCTGAGTCCAGGGTTACAGCTGCCGCAGTCCAAGCCATTGAGTCAGATTCGGTTGGATGCGATCGCATTTGGCCTATCTGATATCCGCCCAGACTTTGAACCCCATCAGGGCTTTGCTCCCCTCATCAACGTCGAGACCGAACTGGCCGCTATCAAAACCCAGGTATCCAGCCGTCAGTTTCTCAACCGCGACTTTACCACCTCTAACCTACAGACCCTGATGGGTGGAGACCGTTCTCCTGTAGTCCATCTAGCCACCCACGGACAGTTTAGCTCTGACCCCAACGAAACATTTCTACTAGCCTGGGATCGGCGTATTACCCTCAACGACTTTGGGCAAATTCTGCAGCGTCAGACTACGTCCGATATGACTGATATCGAACTCTTGATTCTTAGTGCCTGCAAAACCGCTAGCGGTGATAATCGTGCCACCTTGGGCTTAGCCGGTGTCGCGATCCAGGCAGGAGCGCTCAGCACCGTTGCCTCCCTCTGGTTTGTAGACGATCAATCAACGGCAGTACTGATGACGCGGCTATATGAAATTCTGGGAAATTCCACTGAGCAACTCACCCGTGCTGAAGCCCTCCGACAGGCTCAGCTTAGCTTGCTACATACCCGTGGTTATCAGGGTCCCTTTTACTGGGCTCCCTATGTTTTAGTGGGTAACTGGTCGTAGCTTTAAAGCTGCTCGCGTACCCACTGTCGAAAACTAACCTCTGCAGCAACCTCGTCAAGCAGCGCAGTTTCTAGAAATCTGTATAAGTCTTTTTTCTCGACAACGGGAAATGTCGGTGAACATGACTGCTCAACATAGGAACCGTTCTCTAAACGCAAAATCTTCCAATCCTGTCCATCAAAGCGCCAAAACTCAGGCACTCCCATCTTGGCATAGAGAGCATTCTTGTCGATGTCTGTATGGGTTATATCTACTTCGACAACTAAATCTGGCGGTGGATCAGCACGTAAATCGATTTCATGATCGGCGACTAAACCATAGTTTTGAATGTAATATCCGTCATCTGGTTCCGCACTTTTAAGAAGGTCTTCTCTATCCAGGGTGGTAGACCCCATGGTTTTTATTTTCAGGCCCAGCTCTACCACCAGAATGCGTATAAACAGCTCAATCAGTCGAGCTAGACGCTCATGGCTTTCTAAGGGCATTGTAATTTCTAGTACTCCGGCATCGTAGGTAAACCGGGCTCGAGTGCGCTCAGTCAGCAACTGCTGGATCTGTTTAAAGCCGTCCCAGTCCAAGTCGCGGAAAGCTATTCGCTTTTCACCAGTGGGTTTTACCGGAGATTTCAGATACATGCTGAGTTCTACCTACCAGGGACTTGCCTTTTATCCTATCTTATTCATCTTGATGGGATGGTGCGGCGGCATCACTCGCTAACCCTTTAGCAGCCTCATCGGTCTTGGCCGCCATAATGAAATCATTGCGGTGGAGGCCATTGAGCGCATGGGTCCACCAGGTGACGGTGACTTTGCCCCACTCGGTCAGTAGTGCAGGATGGTGCTGATCTGCTTCCGCCAGCTCTCCAACCTTGTTGGTAAAGTCTAGAGCTATCTGAAAATTGCTAAAGTTGTAGACCCTTTGTAGCTGTGGGACATCATTGGCAGAGATAATATCCCACTCTGGAATCTGAGGTTTGAGTTCCGCTACTTCCGCCTCACTGGCGGGGGGTACTTTCCCACTGCAGGGAATACATGTCTGTTCAGTTAGAGAAGTACTCATCTGCTGACCCATTGAACTGTAATTTACTGCAATCTTAACTACCTGCTCAATCAACTGCTGCAATCATTAAGGAGAAATGCGGATTCATATTACAAAAAAGTCTTGACTTACATAGAATTTAACAAATAACAACAATTTACTAATCTATATATTTTTCATAAGTTGTCACAAGTTCAGACTTCGTTACTGTTAGATGAAAGCTTATACTTCTTCGCCATCTCTGCTTTTTTTCTTGCCTTTTTGGCAGGTCTTGAGAAAACAAAATCTAGAAGCTCGTATAGTACTTCTAACGAAAGCAAGGCTTCATCTTGTTTTACTTCGATAATTTCTCCAGCTCTCAATTGGGGATGTGCTCCATAGTTCCCAATTTTTTGAACTGTTTCTAACATTTCAGACAATTCTCCACTTAGCCTCTTACTCTTGATGACTTGAGCAATTTGTTGATTTAAAGAATTATCACTCTTGACACCACACTGCAACCCTCGTCGGGCGAGGGCTGCACTTGCATTAGGACTATGCGGAAGAACTAACACTGCTTCCTGATAATCTTTTTGGAACTTATCTGGCACATCGCTTGGAATGTCAATTGCTTTGTTTGGAGGGGCAGGATATATCCACATCTCATGCCAATATTTGTAAGATAGATGTGGAAGTTCGGCACAATAGCCATGCATGTAAATACTTGAACGCTTGCTACATTTTTCACATTGAAGATGACCAGAAAAGCCTATGGCTTTAATCTCATCTCCTAGAGGAGCTGAAGAGTGAATAGGGAATGATCTAAGAGAATTTGTGTGCAACTTTAACAGCGCATTCTCTAAACAAATAGGACATACTTCATCAATATGATCCGGTACTTGAAATGTCTGATTACCTGTTCCCCAGACATTCCAAGTCCTAACCTTACGAGGTTCGAAAGCATGCATACGTAATGTATAACCACAACTACTGCGTGATTATTGTAACGAAATAGCTCCTTACTTTGCCGAGATTGCCTCTTTTTCTATCTTATCTTCCTCGACCTTAGAGACTACCCGGCCCTCATCTTCAAACCCTTTAATTTGGTCAAAGTTGAGATAGCGATACAGCTCATCAGCAAAGGGATCAATCTTCTTAGCAACAATCTCCAAATACTCATCCATATTCGGAATCCGCCCCAACAGAGCACAAGCGGCGGCTAGCTCCGCCGACCCCAGATACACCTGAGCCCCTTTCCCCATACGATTGTTGAAGTTACGGGTGGAAGTGGAAAAGACAGTCGCTCCATCTTCTACCCGAGCCTGGTTACCCATGCACAGCGAACATCCAGGCATTTCAGTCCGGGCTCCAGCGGCGGCAAAGGTGCCGTAGTAGCCTTCCTTGCGCAGCTGTTGTTCATCCATCCGCGTAGGTGGACAAATCCACAGACGACCTTTGACAGTGCCCGCGCCTTCTAATACTTTGGCCGACGCTCGATAGTGACCAATATTGGTCATACAGGAGCCGATAAAGACTTCGTCTACCTTATCGTCAACAACTTCCGAAAGGGCCTTAATGTTGTCGGGGTCATTGGGGGCTGCTACCAGGGGTTCTTTAATCTCATTGAGATCGATTTCAACCACCTCTGCATATTCAGCATCAGCGTCAGCGGTCATGAGACTAGGGTTAGCGAGCCAGTCTTCCATGGCCGCAATCCGCCGAGCTAGGGTACGGGCATCGGCATAGCCACGGGCAATCATGTTTTTCATCAGCGCTACATTGGAGCGCAGATATTCAGCGACGGTCTCTTCACTGAGTTTAATGGTGCAGCCCGCCGCCGAACGCTCGGCTGTGGCATCGGTGAGTTCAAAGGCCTGCTCTAGCTTTAGATCGGGCAAACCCTCCATCTCAATGATGCGCCCGGAGAAGACATTTTTCTTGTTTTTCTTCTCAACCGTTAGCAGACCTTTTTGAATAGCAACATAGGGAATGGCATTAACAATATCCCGCAGGGTAATTCCAGACTGAAGTTCTCCCTTGAATCGCACTAGAACAGATTCGGGCATATCTAAGGGCATGGCACCGATGGCGGCAGCAAAGGCGACTAGGCCGGAGCCTGCGGGGAAAGAGATGCCTAGGGGAAAACGGGTGTGGGAGTCACCACCGGTACCCACCGTATCGGGCATCAGCATGCGGTTGAGCCAGGAGTGAATAATGCCGTCTCCAGGCTGTAGGGCAACACCGCCGCGAGATGAGAAGAAATCAGGTAGGGTGGCATGGGTTTCCACATCCACCGGCTTAGGGTAGGCAGCCGTATGGCAGAAGGTCTGTAGGACTAGACCAGCGCTAAAACCCAGACAGGCTAACTCCTTCATTTCGTCGCGGGTCATGGGACCGGTAGTGTCTTGGGAGCCAACAGTTGTCATCAGAGGCTCGCAGGACATGCCGGGACGGACACCGGGGAGACCACAAGCTTTACCCACCATTTTCTGAGCCAAGGTGAACCCTTTGCCGGTATCGGTAGGAGCAGCGGGTCTGACGAAAACATCGCTGGGCTCTAACCCCAAGGCGGCACGTGTCTTGTCAGTGAGGGCGCGACCAATCATCAAAGGAATGCGTCCCCCGGCTCTAACCTCATCTAACAGGGTTTCGGGGGTGAGGCTAAAGGTGGAAATGACACTGCCATTTTTGGTGATTTCGCCTTTACTGATATTTATGGTGACGACGTCGCCCGTTTCCATTTGGGAGACGTCACACTCAATGGGTAGCGCGCCGGAATCTTCTGCTGTGTTAAAGAAAATGGGGGCAATCTTGCCGCCGAGAATATAGCCGCCTGTGCGCTTATTGGGCACATGGGGAATGTCGTCACCCAAGTGCCAGATGACGGAGTTCATGGCTGATTTGCGCGAAGAGCCAGTACCGACTACATCGCCCACATAGGCGACCGGGTTGCCTTTAGTTTTGAGTTCGGCAATCGTTTCCAGCGCATTGGGCATGCTTGATTCCAGCATTACCAGACCGTGTAGAGGAATGTCTGGGCGGCTGGTGGCGTGGGGAGCGGGGGACAGATCGTCGGTGTTGGTTTCGCCCGGCACCTTAAAGACGGTAATGGTGATACTGTCGGGGACTTCAGATTTGTTGGTGAACCATTCGGCGGCAGCCCAGGCGTCTATGACCTGCTGAGCGTAGTCGCTGCCTTTTTCATTACTTTTGGCCAGTTCAATGACATCGTTAAAGGCGTCGTAGACAAGCAGCGTTTTCTTGAGGGCGTCGGTGGCGGCCTGGGCGAGTTCGGCCTGATCTGATTTGAGCAGATCTACCAGGGCCTGAACATTGTAGCCGCCTAGCATGGTGCCGAGGAGCTGCACGGCTTTGAGTGGAGAGATGAGGGGGCTAGTGGCTTCGCCTTTGGCAATGGCGGTTAGAAAGGATGCCTTGACGTAGGATGCTTGGTCTACACCGGGGGGGATGCGATCGCAAAGTAACTGCATCAGAAACTCAGCCTCACCCCCAGGAGGATTCTTGAGTAGCTCACAAAGATCAGCAGCTTGCTCAGCATTTAACGGTAACGGGGGAATGCCCAATGTTGCTCGTTCATCTACATGCTGGCGATATTGTTCAAGCATCATGTTCGCTGCGCTACTATTGAGGACTAATCAATGCGTTAAATGCCTAAACTAATACAAGCTTTCGGCACGTCACTCTACCACTAAAGTATAGCGTTCTGATAGCGTTTTCGATTTTTATTTGGTCAATAAAAAATCAATGCGGCAGGTGTCCACATTGCCTTGCCACAATGGCTAATTTCCAATTTGTTATGGGAAAAAACAGTTATCTCGAAAACACTTTGCCTCAGCTACTTGTGGATGCACAGTGCAGTGTTGTGCAGGGGCTGGAAAATTGGCTTGACTGAAGCTCTCACGGATAATTTTGTTAGTGGCAAAATACACCTGCCAGTAGTCATCATTGTGACAGCAAGGCCGTACAGCTAGTAAGTGTTGTTACCGATGATTGTCATCACCATGGATAACGTGATGACAATCATCAGTAACAAACAAACCCACTTCATCAAATGTGCCTGCGATGCCAGCCGCCGTAATAAAGTCGCTGACCCTGAAAGGTCGTAAATCTAAACTTTTGAAAAGAGTGAGTCTGATCGAAGAAATGTTGCTACCATGCTGCTAAAAATTGAGAGGTCTAAACAGCTATAGCTAGCAATATCCAATTAATTAAGCTTTTTTCTACGCCCTGGTTCGTGCCTGATGTCGTAGCTTATAGGCTGCAGTCTATCGGCTATTCCCAAGACCTCAGTAAGGTCAGTAAGGTGAATTTCACAGTAGGCGACCATTATGGACAAATAGCCGCTACACTAACGGCTACATTTCAGATCGCTCATCGTTTTTAATCGTCATCCAGGTTTGAGGTTATTCCGTGTCCATCCCATCCCGTAAAAAGCAACCGGCTAAACGGCCAAAGAAGCCAGCTGTGTCAGGAACTAAAACACGTGGGCTTAGGGTACCGAAGTGGGCATGGCTAACCGTGGCATTGGCGAGTGTAGCGACGATTTCAGCTGGCACAGGGGCACTGCTGGCGGTTTCTATGAATAGTCAGCCGCTATTGCAAAGCCAGCTTTCACCTGAGGAGGCAGCGGTCTTTAGTGAAGGCGATCCCATTCTTTCGAACAGTAGCCTGCGCCTGCCTCGGCTAACGCGACCGGTCAATATTTTGGTGCTAGGTGTCAAGGTCTTAACCTCAGATCTTGACGATCCACTTGGGGAGGACGTGGGATATCATGCCCTCGTCAATTCGTTTGAAGGGTTGTCAGACACCATGCTCCTACTGCGGTTTAATCCGCGTACGGGACAGCTGGTGGTAATGTCGGTCCCGCGCGATACCCGCGCACTTGTCAGCGGTGTCTTGACTAAGATCAATGAGGCTAATCTGGATGGTGGACCGGCACTAACGGCAGAAGCTTTGAGTGATTTGCTGGGGGGCGTCGCCATTGATCGCTATGTGCGCATCAATGTGCAGGGCGTGGAGAAGCTGATTGATGCCCTGGGTGGGGTGACGGTGAATGTTCCGAAAGATATGAAGTATCAGGACGATAGCCAGCACCTGTATATCAATCTAAAAGCGGGTCGGCAAACGTTAGATGGCGATCAGGCACTCCAATTTCTCCGGTTTCGCTATGACAATCATGGTGATATTGGGCGGGTCCAGCGGCAACAAACCATGATGCGAGCCGTGATTGAGCAAACCCTTAACCCTGCGACCATTGCGCGGTTGCCCAAAATTTTATCGGTGATTCAGTCCCATGTGGATACGAATCTGTCGGTTGAAGAATTGGTGGCCTTGGTGGGCTACGGATCTCAGACTAGCCGTTCAGATGTACAGATGTTGATGCTGCCCGGCAATTTTAGTAGTCCCGCAGAGTACGAACTCAGTTATTGGCTGCCGAACTATGACAAGATCGATGGCATGGTACAGCAATACTTTGGTCTGGACTCTGTGCAGACCATGGAAGCTGCCAGCCCATCCTACCTGCGGGTGGTGATCCAAGACAGTACGGGGGACAATGTGGCCACCCAGTCTTTAGTGGATACCTTATACGATAGTGGCTACCGTAATGTCATTGTCGGTGAAGAGTTAAATGAGACCCTTCCAGAAACTCGCATCGTTGCCCAACGAGGAGATCGGGCTAGTGCATCAATGCTGCAGCAATTTCTACGGATTGGTGAGGTACGGGTGGAAAGTACAGGGAACCTCGACTCGGATATTACGATTCAGCTGGGTGAAGATTGGCTGGGTGAACATGGAGCTGCTCTTTAATGGCCCACAATGATCGCATCTATCAGCTGAAATTGACCCTAACGGATAGTGAACCGTCTATTTGGCGGCGATTGTTGGTAGAAGCGACAACCAGCCTAGACGAGCTGCATCGTATTGTTCAGATCGTCATGGGTTGGCAGAATGTATCGAACTATCATTACCGCATTGGCAAGCAGCGTTCTGACACTGAACCGGGTTTGTTGCAGATGCCTCTCAATGAAATCATCAGGGATGACCTAACTCGATTTTGCTACGTATATGATTTGCGGGACGGATGGTTTCACACTGTTGAGGTGGAAATGATTCTGCCGGCAGATCCCCAAGGACATTATCCTCACTGTGTTACGGGTGAACTCCGGTGCCCACCCGAGGGGTGTGGTGGTATTTGGGGCTATAACGAACTGTTAGAAATTCTTGATGACTCCCATGACCCCCAACATATGACCCGATGGGACGAGGTGGGGGGGGATTTTGACCCTGAGTACTTTGACTTGGATCTAGTTAATATGCAATTGCATTCTAGCTAAGGTGAGTCGGTCGATTATTGGTCATCGCTATGCTGAAATCCTGGGGCAGCCTGTTGCCAGCCCCGACGGATCTGCGGTCCCTGGAAACGTAGAAACCACTGGGCACGGGTGGCAAAGAGAGCCAGTTCCATGGGAAATGTGAACTGGATCAGTCCCTTGCGGCGCAGCGTGCTGATATAGGTATCAAACTGCTGTCTGAGTTCGCGCAATTCACTCAAGTACCAGTCGAGGCTGGCATGGCGTAGCTTTGCTGCTTTTTGGATACGATTGAGTTCGGTCTTAAATGTGGTCAGCGAGGCCATAAACACCTGGTCCCGCATCTGGTCTTGGAGCATATACTGCGTGAAAATATGGGTTTTGCTCAGTGATTTGTACTGCTCTTCAGCGATGCGCTGAGGCTGGCTGGAAAGATGTGGCATAGCGGGATTCTACGTCGGTGAAGTAATGGATGATTGGGGGGAGATGTCATCAGAGGGTGGCCAAATTTTAGCAAATTCGTTGTGAAGTGCGCGCTGTAGGCTGTCCTGATGACGGAAGGCGAGTTCCATCTGCAGGGCTGCTTCTAGAGGGAACCAGCCAACGTCGGTGACTTCACCTGTGCTGACTTGGGGAATTAAGGCGGGCAGCGGTGTTCCGGGTTTGAGGAATACCATTAACGGGTAATGCATGCCGACGTTTTGCGACCGGCGGGGGTCACTAAATATACGGCTGGGCTGGTCGAGGGAGCCCACCAGACGGTGGTGGGTTTTGATCTCCTGCAGGTCTAACCCCAGCTCTTCCCAAACTTCTCGCATGACGGCCCCGCCCAGGGTTTCGTCATAGTCTAGATAGCCGCCGGCCAGACACCATTTGCCGACCTCGGCGGGGAGGTCGGGACCACGCTTATTTAGGGGGACGTAGGCGCTACCGTCGCAAACGACCACTAAAATCGCGAGAACGGTAACGCTACGGCTAATCCAAAGCTCCTCATTGTCAACGGTGACACAGCGATTTGGCGTACTGGTGAATTTTGCCATACGTAAACCCTAGGGCTGGTCTGAGGTGGTTTGGTCGTTGAGATTAGTGGTTGAGATAGGCTGCGATCGCACTTTCGGCAATCTGGGCCATACTCACGCCTTGCTCGGCTGCGGCTTCTTTGAGCTGAACATACACATCGCCCGATATGCCCACCCGATGCCGACGGCGACCCGAGGCTCCTTTAGCGGGAACATAGGACGTGGAGAAGTCACGAAGGGCCTCAAAACCGATGCGATCGCAAAAGTCACCAAAGCTTTCCGACGGCTGCCGATCCTTTTTAAAGAAGGCCAGCATCGGCTCCAGGGTGGTCTCTAAATCGTCAATGTTCATTTTTTGCATGTAGGGCTGAGCCAACCGAATCTGATTGGGAGAGCCCCCCAGCCACAGCTGATAGGAATTGGGCGCGCTACCGACAAACCCCAGTTCCGCCATGTAGGGACGGGCACAGCCGTTGGGGCAGCCGGTCATCCGAATGACAAAGTGCTCTTGCTTTAATCCCATTTTGTTTAAGAGCGCCTGGATTCGATCCAAAATGCTGGGAATCACCCGCTCTGACTCGGTCACAGCTAGACCGCAGGTGGGCAAAGCCGGACAGGCCATGGCATAGCGGTGGAGCAGATTGATCTGGTCTTCGGGGTCAATGCCGTTGCTGCGGAGGATGCGATCAATTTCTGCTTTGTCCGCTGGCTCAATCTCAGTTAGCAGCAGACTTTGGTTGCTGGTCAGCCGCATAGGCAGCCGGTAGCGCAGCTGAATTTCCTTTAGAGCCGACTTGATTTTGAATGCCCCATTGTCATAGATGCGGCCATTTTCAATGTGGACGCCGAGGAACAGCTTGCCATCCCCCTGCTCGTGCCAGCCTAGATAGTCATAGAACTTCCACTCAGGCAGCGCTCGGTAGGGTTGAATTTTTTTACCAAAGTACTCTTCCACTTTGGTACGGAACTTGTCCACACCCCAGTCATTGATCAGATATTTCATCCGGGCATTGCGGCGCTGTACCCGGTTGCCATAGTCCCGCTGCGTCGCCACGATGGCTTTTAACAGGTCGTAGACATCGTCTTTGTCTACATAGCCGATTTCATCAGCTACACGGGCAAAGGTTTCTTCCTTATTGTGGGTGCGGCCCATGCCGCCGCCCGCTAGGACGTTAAAGCCCAGCAGCTCTTTATTGTCATCGACGATCACCACCAGGGTGACATCCTGGGTATAGGCATCGACGGAGTTATCCCCAGGGACGGTAACTGAGCACTTAAACTTCCGAGGCATGTAGTGGGTGCCGTAAATCGGCTCCACGCTGTCATGGACGATGGTGCCGTTACCATTGCGCTGGCGGGCAGCGACCACATCCGGATGCTCTTCACTGGTGACAGCCTTTTCCCCATCGAGCCAAATCTCGTAGTAGGCCGAGGTTTGAGGGGTGAGCAAGTCGGCAATCCGATCGGCATACTCCCGCGCATAGACATACTCAGGCTTGTCTTTAAAGGGGGCGGGCACCGCCATGACGTTGCGGTTGAGGTCACCACAGGCCCCCAAGGTGGAGCCCAGGCTGCGAATGATGGCCGCCATGGTGGCCTTCAGGTCTTTCTTGAGGATGCCGTGGAGCTGAAAGGCCTGTCGAGTCGTCGCTCGAATATTGCCATAGCCGTAGGTATCCGAGAGTTCGTCCAGGGTGAGGTAAAGCTCTGGAGACACCAGACCGCCGGGATTGCGGGTGCGCAGCATCATGCGATAATCCTTCTCCTGGCCCTTGACCCGATTATCCCGGTTGTCCTGTTGGTACGACCCATGGAATTTGAGGATCTGGATCCCCTCTTCAGTAAAATGAGTTGTATCTTGGGCAATTTCTGTGGCGACGGGTTCTCGAAGGAACTGGCTACGTTCTTTGATACCTTCGAGCTTAGAAACTTTTTTAGCGGTGGGCGTCGCAGCCTGAAATGCTTGCTTACTAGGAGAAATCGGACTTTGAACCATGATGCAGCGGTCGATAGCAGAACAGTAAACCAATAGATTCCGAAAAGCATGCAAGCGTAGGCAACGAGTGCTCAGCCGAATGTTTCGGGAAAGAACTAGCAAAGCTAATTGTAGTTAGACCGCTAGTCATTAGTCAGAATTACCAAGTAAATCGTTAGATTTTAGTTACCAAGGGATCGAGGATTGTATGAGATCCAAGAATATGCCTGAAAAAACGTTCCATGGAACGTCTGTACCTAGAAGACGATCTGATTACCCGGTAATCCGGTCGGGATTGTGGTGTATGTCCAATGGTATCACTGCTGACCAGTATGTGAGTGTT
>NZ_JADEXP010000165.1 GCF_015207065.1 Leptolyngbya cf. ectocarpi LEGE 11479
GGTATGGGTCGTGGGCACCCCTGAGATTTTTGACCTGCCTGACGAATATCAGTTTCCTCTACTGCTGCAACGCAAGGTAAAATTCTGCAGCTATCTCAGCCGAGGCTGTGGCCGAACGCCCAGAGCGACCCTCCGTCAGCAGCTAGGCGTTTATCCAGAAGAGCCACTAGTGGTCGTGACTCCCGGTGGCGGTGGCGATGGACAGCAGCTGATCAAAATCTATCTCGAAAGCGTCTGTCAACAGATTGCCGCCGATAAATCCGTACCCAAAACAGTAATTATTGCCGGACCCGAGATGCCTGCTAAACAACAACAGCAGTTTCAATCTGAAATAGCCTCCTATCCCAATATTCAACTTCTAGAATTTAGTGACGATTTAATTAGCTATCTCAATGCCGCCGATGCCGTAGTTGCCATGGCCGGCTATAACACCACCTGTGAGATTCTCTCGCTGCGTAAAGCTGCTGTTGTTATTCCTCGCACGCGCCCTGTGCAAGAACAGTGGATGCGCGCCAAACGGTTTGCCGATAGCGGTTTACTATACGCCATCCATCCCCAGATGCTCACACCTCAGAAGCTGTACCGCACTCTTCACCAGGCCCTGACTACTAAACCATTTGCCATTAGCAGCTTTCGCCTTGACGGACTTCCCCGCATTGCCCAGCTAATACAGGACCTCTGCCCACCTCCCTCAGTCAACCCTACTCTAGCTGAACTACCATGCGTCCTTTAATTGGGTTTTTATTAAAAACCTATCCCAAACTGTCAGAAACCTTTATCCTCAACGAGATATTGGAGCTTGAACGACAGGGTCTGAATCTCCACATTTTCTCGCTTAGACGCCCTTCTGAATCTCGCATTCATCCCGGTGTCGCTCAGGTCAACGCTCCGGTTACCTATCTTCCTTCACTTTTGCCTGAGTATAGTCAAGCGATAGAGAAAGAACTTCTTGACGCCCACATCAAACTATTTCAACAAGATGGTAATCATTATCTCAGCACGCTTCAGTTTTACCTGAGCCGTCACGAAGACCGACGGCTGCACGAATTTTTACAAGGCGGCTATCTCGCCTGGAAGCAGCAGCAGCTGGCCATTACTCACCTCCATACCCACTTTGCCAATGTGCCCACCGCCACTGCCGAAATCGCCCAGGCATTTTCTGGGCTGTCCTACAGCATCACGGCCCATGCCAAAGACATTTATCTCACTGATAATGTTGCCCTCGATCGCCGCATGGCCAAGGCAGAGTTTGTCCTCACCTGTACTGACTACAATCGACGCTATCTTGAACAGATTTCCACCTCCCGTACGCCTATTCATCTGGCCTACCACGGCTTAGACCTATCTCGTTTTAGCCCTGAGCCCAGGACGCAATTATCTAAAATTCCCTTAATCCTAAGTGTGGGTCGCTTCTGCGAGAAAAAAGGATTTCCCTATTTACTAAAAGCCTGTTATCTACTCAAGCAGACGGGGATGTTCTTTCGCTGTGCCATTGTCGGCTATGGTCCTCTAGAGAATGCTATTCGACAACAGATTAAACAGCTAGGTCTCTCCGACCACGTCACCCTGGTGGGTCAGCTCACCCAGAACCAGCTAATTGAGTATTACCAAAAGGCCAATATATTTGTTCTGCCCTGTTTAGTCACTGATGATGGCGATCGCGATGGTATTCCTAATGTATTGCTAGAAGCCATGGCGATGGAAATACCGGTGATTTCCACCGATATCTCAGGCATTTCCGAACTGGTAACGTCTAACGGCAATGGCGTACTCGTCCCCGAAAAAGATGCGCTTTCGTTAGCGCAAGCCCTAGAGGCTCTAATTCGTCAGCCTAAGCTGAGAACAACTCTGGGTATAGCCGGTCGTTTGACCGTATTAGAGAATTTTGGTCTTACCAGTAACGTGGGAGCCGTCAAAAACTGGCTGATGGAGGCAGTCAAGCAGCCCATGAGACCGCAGAACCGGGTGCTGGGTGATTTGCTCAAGCTGGCGACGTCTTAGGACAGGGTTCAATACTCAATCAATCTCGATCTGTTTTTTCAATCACACACACTATGAAAACTCTACTGTTTTATTGTCAGCACATTTTAGGTATCGGCCACTTGATTCGTAGCATGGCCATTGTCCGAGGCCTGAGCCCAGATTTCCAAGTTTACTTTGTCAATGGTGGGGAAGTAATTCAGGATTTTCCCATACCTGAGGGGATTGAAGTCATTAACCTACCGGCGATTAAAACAGATTCTAATTTTCGGGAGCTGCAGGTGCCAGCCGGATTTACCGATATCGATGCGGCACTGGCCTATCGCCGTGAACTGCTGCTGGAAGTGTGCGATCGCATCCGTCCTACCGCCGTCATGGTAGAACTTTTCCCCTTTGGCCGTCGTCGCTTTTCCACCGAGCTGATCCCCCTACTAGAGCGAGCCAAAGACTATGGGGCTAAGACCATTTGCAGCCTGCGCGATATTGTCGTCACCAAACAGGATCAGGCTCGCCACGAAGTAAAAGTGTGTAAGCTGATGAACCGTCACTTTGACCAGCTGCTAATCCACGGCGATCCTGACTTTGTCCCCTTAGAAAACAGCTTTTCTCGGGTGCAGGATCTCACCTGCGATGTGTACTATACCGGCTATGTTGTTCCAGATATGGATCGCCAGTTTGCCCCCAGAACAGAGGCAGACCCGCCAACAATTCTCGTCAGCGTCGGCGGTGGTCGCTTTGGCCATGAATTACTAACCTGTGTTGCCGACGCCAGCCAGTTTCTAGCCGATCAAATCCCCCATCACATCCAGATGTTTACCGGACCCTTTGCCCCAGATGATATTTTTGGGCGTTTGAGTGCGATCGCAGCGCTACGTCCCAATCTAACCGTACAGCGCTATACGCCGGATCTACTGAGCTACATGGCCAAAGCCGATCTCTCTATTAGCATGGCCGGCTATAACACCACCCTCAACGTGCTACAGACCGGTGTTCCCGCCATGCAATTACCCTTTACCGGCAACGATGACCAAGAACAGCGGCTGCGGTCAACCCGTTTAGAGGAACTAGGTATTGTCAAAGTCATCGCTCCAAACATGCTTGAACCCACACTATTAGCCCGTGAAATCATCAAAGCCCTGGAGCATCGCCCCACCCGCAACCATTTCTGTCTGCGAGGAGTGGAAACAACAGCCATTGAAGTCAAAGCCCTGGTTGAGCAAGAAGCCCTAGTCTGATTTTTCATAACCGTTCCACAAACCTTTTGGTTGCGTAGAGTCGAAGCACCGAGTTGGCTGAGCGGAGTCGAAGCCAACGTTCTCAACACCCTATCTAATCTCCCCAAATCCATGACTCAATCCAAAGTCTGTATTACCACCCTCGAGTTTCCCCCCGACGTCGGCGGAGTAGGTGAATCTGTTGCCCGTATTGCCAAGCTATTACAGTCCATCGGCTACGAGGTTCATGTTGCCGTCTTCCATTCTAAACAGCGTAAGGCCGAAGGCTACCATCGCTCAGACTGTAGTGCCACCAATCAGGACGGCATTCAGGTCCACCGTTTGACCCCCGCTAGTCGGTCTAATACTCCCATTTTGCAAGACTACCGCAGCGAGATTTATTTTCAGCTCAAACAGCTTCACTATCAGTACTGGTTTGACCTGTTCCATGGATTCTTTATTAATGAAACCGGCTTTATCACCACCCTGCTAGCCAAAGAAGAACAGATTCCCATTATCAATAGTGTGCGAGGTAGCGATTTGCACAAACATGTGTTTAGCCCCAAACAGCACGGTCAAATCAGCTGGATTTTAGAAAGCTCTGACTGGGTCACATTTGTCAGCCGAGACCTCCAAAAACGTGGTCAAGTGCTTGTCCCCGCTATCAAAAACAGATCTAGCGCTTTCTGGAACTCAATTCAACCGGTCGAATTTTCTGGACACTCCACTCCGCCCCTGGCCAGTCAGCTTAAGGGATTGGTGATCGGATCCGTGGGTCGATTTCGGGACAAAAAAGGATTGGAGTATCTCCTAGATGCCTGCGCCGATCTCAAACAAACATTACCTATCACACTGCTACTGGTGGGCGATTTTGCCGAACGAGAGCGGCCTTACTGGGAAGCCGCTATCCGCGATAGTGGCATGGCAGACAACACTGTGCTTACTGGCATGGTGCCTCGCACCGAGGGCATGGCCTATCTGCGCTATATGGATGTCTACGCCATTCCGTCTCTCCATGATGGATGTCCCAACGCGCTGCTTGAAGCGATGTTAGCAGGGAGAGCCATTATCGGTACCAACGTAGACGCCATTGGTGAGATTTTAGAGCATAGCTATAACGGTCTGGTCGTATCCCCCGGCTCTAGTAGCGAGCTGAAGACCGCCATTCTTGAGCTAGCACAATCACCTGAGCTACGACAGCGCCTAGGAAAAAATGCCCAAACTACTGTTCGACAAGAACTATCACCGATCGTTGAACAACGGAACTGGGCTAAGGTCTACCAACAGGTTTTGGATTGCCCTCTGACCGTATTGGTCTCTTAGGTGTCGTTAATGCTTAACTGCATGAGTTGTCTGGCTTCCCCCTTTTCAAGCTGCCGTGTATACACAAGTCGAAGAGTAAGCTCAAAGCTTCGAGCCCTCATCCCCCAACCCCTTCTCCCCCAGGGAGAAGGGGAGCTAGACTCAAAATCCTTCTCCCCCAGGGAGAAGGATTTAGGATGAGGGGTAATGCAGGAGTTAGAGCTACTTTCCAGTTCAATCTTCTAGATGTGTATACACCGTAGCCTTTTCAAGGAGGATTGAGGGGGATCGGCGAAACCTATCAATGCTGAATGATCCCCCCTAGTCCCCTTCAAAAAGGGGGAAATACCAACGCTATCAAGTTTTTTGCAACAGCTCCTTAATTTTAGCCGTTTGTTTTAACAACCGATTTCAGGAGATTTATCATGACTTCTACCATTGTTACAGCCTCCACCGCAACACCAGACTCCACATCTCAACCCAGCCTTACAATTGTGGTCGTCCCCCGAGAACGATTTAGCTACAGCCAACAGTCTCTAGAGAGTATATATCAACATACCCAGATGCCCTTTGAGCTGGTTTATGTAGATGGAGGCTCTCCCATGGCTGTCCGAAACTATCTACATCAGGCGGCGCTAGAAAGAGGCTTTACCTTAGTACGCACCGAACAGTTTCTAGCCCCCAACCAAGCTCGAAATTTTGGGCTCAGCCAGGTCAGTACAGACTACGTACTCTTTATCGACAATGATGTTTATGCCTCTAATGGCTGGCTAGAAAATCTGTGGCAGTGTGCCCAAGTAACCGATGCCGCTGTTGTCTGCCCTTTGACCTGTATTGGTAAGCCATTGCACCAAAAGATTCATTTAGCAGGTGGTGAGGCTCGCATCTTTACTGAACTCAAGAGAGACAACGTCCGTCGTCGAGTCCACGAAAAGCATTACTTTGTTAATCGTGCTGTGGCTGATGTACAAGATCAGCTACAGCGCCGTGCCTGTGAGTTTGCCGAATTTCACTGCATGCTAGTTAAGCGCTCAGTTTTTGAAGAGATTGGCCCCCTGGACGAAAAACTGCTCAGTACCCGAGAGCACATCGATTTTTGTCTACAGATCAATCAATCAAGCGGTCAAATTTACTGTGAGCCTAGTTCTGTTGTCAGCTATGTGCCAGATATTCTCTATCGTTGGTCAGACTTGGCCTTCTTTATGCTGCGCTGGAGCGATGATTGGGAGGTCAAGAGCCTAAAACATTTTCGACAGAAGTGGAATTTAGATAAGGATAAGTACTTTAAAAAACGATACCAGCGTCTAGGGCATCGTCGACATTATGCATTTTTGCGGCCATTAGTCCGGACACTAGCCTGGGGACGAACCATACCCTGGCTAGAGAAGTTGGCAATTCGCTTGGAGCGTCAGCTAAATCGGATCATCACTGAACGCTATGAGAGTCTGTATGGCGATAGACTACAAACTCGACCGCAGGAAATAATGAGTAAGCCGTCTGGGTAAAAAAGAGATAACTCCCTTTTACGATGTGAAGCATAACAGGGCGCAGCGTAACACCCCACCAAACATCCCACCCAGTACCATGGCCAAACGAAAATCCTTTACAGCCTCCCTCCCCAGCCTTCAATCCATCACCTATCGCTTTTGGCCTCATATCTGTAAACAATCTCACCTACTCATCGGTGCATTCTTCGCTCTCCTGGCAGAAACAGGTCTCCGTCTGTTGGGCCCCTGGCCACTCAAGCTCATGTTTGACCGCGTTATCCTCCCCACCGGGTTCAACGTCCACGGTCATAATATTGAAGCTCTAGCAGAGTTCTCACCGCTCCTAGTCCTGACTATCCTTGCCGCTGCTCTCGTGGTGATTTCAGTTGGCCAAGGGACCGCAGCCTACTTTAGCACCGTTGGTATGGCCGTAGCCGCCACCCATGTGATGGCTGACATTCGGAGTCAGCTGTATAACCATATTCAGGCCCTGTCGCTGTCTTTTCATACTCAGGCAAAGAGTGGCGATCTGATTACTCGGGTTACCTATGACATCGAGAGACTGCGAGAGGTGACTGTAGTGGCAGCGCTGCCGCTGGTGACTCACTTTCTCACTCTGATCGGTATGGTAGGGGTGATGTTTTGGATCAATTGGGAACTGGCGCTGATTGCGATCGCAGTTCTACCCTTCTTTATTCTCACCACCACCACCATGTCAAAAAAGATCCATAAGGTGGCTCGCACCCAGCGCAAACGTGAAGGAGCCATGGCCGCCTCTGCCGCTGAAGCCATTGGTGCGATCAAGGTGGTGCAGGCCCTATCCCTACAGGATTTTTTAGGAAAAACCTTTGCTAAAAACAATCGTAAAAGTCTCAAAGAAAGTGCCGAAACCCAGCGACTGCGAGCCGGACAGGAGCGTCTCGTAGAGGCATTGGTGGCCATCGTTCAAGCCTTGGTGCTGTGGCGCGGGGTGCAGCTAGTGCTAGCTGGCAGTGCTACACCGGGCGATCTGCTGGTGTTTATCACCTATCTAAAAGTCGCCTTTAAGCCCATGCGCCAGCTGGCCAAGTACACCGGACAAATTGCCAAAGCTGTTGCTTCCGGTGAGCGTGTGATTGCCCTGTTAGATACGGTGCCCGATGTCCGTGACCTTAAGGGAGCTAAATCCGCCCCTGCGTTTCGTGGTGATGTGCGCTGTCAAAATGTTACCTTTGCCTACGACCCAGAAAAGGGAATTCTACGCAATCTCACCTTTGCCGCTAAACCTGGAGAACAGATCGCCATTGTCGGTCCCTCCGGTGGTGGCAAATCCACATTGATCAGTTTGTTACTACGATTTTACGACCCGATTGAAGGGGGTGTACACATCGACGGTCACGACCTGCGGGAGTATACCCTGACGTCGCTGCGACAGCAGATCAGCATTGTGCTTCAAGATAGCGTTCTGTTTGCCACCAGTGTTCGCGACAATATTGCCTATGGTGCCCTGGGAGCCAGCAATGTGGAAATTGAGGCAGCGGCACGCTTAGCCAATGCCCACGACTTTATTATGGAGCTGCCCCAGGGATATGACACCATTCTCGGCGAGCGGGGAGCCACTCTCTCCGGTGGTCAACGACAGCGAATTGCGATCGCACGCGCCGCCATTCGCAAAGCACCCATTGTCATCCTTGATGAGCCCACCAGCGGTCTTGATAGCACCAACGAAGCCCTTGTCAGCGATGCGCTTAACCGACTCACCCAGGGCAAAACCAGCTTCTGGATCTCTCATAATCTCAGCACCGTTCGGCATGCCGACCAGATTCTCTATATCGAACATGGTCGCATTTTAGAACAAGGCACCCATGGCCAGCTAATGGCTCAGGCCGGTCGCTATGCCCAAATGTATCGTCTGCAGTCCGGTAGTTATTTGTCAGATTTACCAGCAAGAAGCCATGCACCCTGATTGTTCACCCAGTCGGATTATCCTTGTTCGCCATGGGCGCAGTACCTTTAATGATCAGGGCCGCTACCAGGGCAGTTCAGATGAGGCCGTACTGACTCTAAAAGGAATTGAAACAGCTCGCCAGGTAGGAGACTATCTGCGGCATATCTCCATTGATGCTGTGTATACCAGTCCCCTGATGCGGGCAAAGCAAACCGCCGGAGAGATTCTCAAAGCCATGGATGATAAGCAGACCATCTCCGTAACCGTGAGTAACTATCTTCGAGAGATTGATCTGTCTATATGGGAAGGACTCACCTACGAGTATGTGCGTCACCACCACAAAGATACCTATGCCTGCTGGCAACAGCACCCTGATGAATTTAAGCTACCAGCTGCCGACGGCACCTATCATTTTCCCATTAACGATCTCTATAAACGAGCCCAAACGTTTTGGGCTGGCCTGCCCTATGCTGCAGGTAAAACTATATTGGTGGTTAGCCATGGCGGGACAAACCATGCCCTGATCAGCACGGCCCTGGGGCTATCTGCAAAAGATCACCACAGCCTACAACAGTCTAACTGCGGTATTAGCATGTTGGAATTTTCAGGACAGCAGGTGCAGCTCAGTCAGCTCAACCAGACTACTGCCATCAAAGAAACGTTGCCCAAACTAAAGGCTGGGAAAATAGGTCTACGATTGTTGTTATTGGCAAAGGACGGGCTGACTGCTACTGTCTGTGACCGGCTGGCCCACCGCCTTGCTGACGTTAAGTTAGACTTTTGCCTCGCGACAGGTCAGAGGTGGCTGCCGACCTTACTGCAATATCATCCAAGCATCACTTGGTTTTCAAATGAGCGAGAGAACTTTCTCCAAGACTGGCAAGGGGTGCGAACTAGCTCTTTTTATTCTACTGAAATGCTGAGAACTGGGATTGCGATCGCACCCGCGACCCACATTCAAACCCTACTCATGAAAACCCTAGGCGGTCATCCAGACACCGCTACCAGGCTTGCTCTCAAACCCGGCCACCTGAGCGTCATCCACTACCCCAAAAATCACCGCCCCATTGTCCAGGCAATCAATATCTAATTCAGACATTCCATGGAACGTCTCTTCCCCCAACGCTCGTGAGGTCTTTGAAGAAATAGCATCAGTAAAAATACGGCATCTAAATACATAGAAGACTACATCAGCATTCGTTAGCTAGATCTCTATAAAACCCTTTACTATTGATCAATATAATTTGAATGAGGCCCCAAAGCCCCATTTATGAAGGATTTACTAAAAATACCCATTTATACTGAGTTTTCTTGATGAGAACTAGCCTATGATTTAAAAAGATAGCTAAGGATTGCTGATATGCCCCCACAGCAGAACTTAGGCTTCAATACTGGCTGATTTTCATGAAGATAGTCTCATGCTCACTTCATGACACTCTTAGTTTCGTCTGTCATACTTTTCAGTAGTATCGCTCAATGGCACTACTGGAGCGTTGAATTAACATTATATATTTTCTCAGCCTGTCTGAGAAAATAATGCATCAGGGAAAATATAAGGGTGTTGCTGATCCTCGCTATGATTGCATCTGTAGAATGCTGGCTAGTGGCACATTTTACAGGCCGAGTCATCTCTTATCTCAGCAACGAAATTAAAAGCGCATCTGGATTCAGGTCCACGGTTATATCGACCGCTACTGTCCCATTGTCCTCGCTGTTAATTTTTGGATAGTTCCCATGACTGCTGCAACACGTCTTACCACAAGTGCCGCGCCTGCACTAAAGCCATCCATTACTATCGTAGTGGCCCCGCGAGAAAGATTTAGCTATACGCAACAATCTTTAGAAAGTATCTACAAATACACCAACATACCGTTTGATTTGGTGTATATTGACGCGGGTTCTCCAAAGCATATTCAAAACTATCTGTTTCGCGCGGCTGCTAAAAGGAGATTTACCTTACTACGCACTGATAATTTCCTCGCTCCAAATCAGGCTCGTAATCTGGGGCTCAGTCAAGTGACCACAGACTATGTGGTCTTTATTGACAATGATATTCATGTCTCTCCTGGTTGGCTAGAAAAGCTGTGGCAGTGTGCCCAAGAGACTGACGCTGCCGTTGTCTGTCCGCTTACCTGTGTTGGCAAACCGCTGCATAATCACATTCACCTAGCAGGGGGCGAGGTCAGAATTTTTATGGATGCTAAGGGCGACCAGATTCGACGACGCGTTTATAAAAAAACGTTTCTTGCCAATCGTTCTGCCGCTGCAATTAAACATCAGCTATACAGACGTGCCTGTGAATTTGCAGAACTGAACTGTGTGCTGATCAAGCGCGATATTTTTGAGCACATCGGCCCCTTGGATGAACAGCTCCTAAGCACCCAAGATGACATCGATTTTTGTCTGAGTGTTAATCGTGCTGGTGGGCAGATGTACTGTGAGCCAGCGGCCGTTGTCACCCATGTTTCTCCGGTGTCCTATCGCTGGTCAGATTTAGCCTACTTTATGCTGCGCTGGAGCGATATTTGGGAAGTTGAAAGTCTTATGCATTTTCAGCAAAAATGGGACTTAGATATGGACGACTACTTTTTACAGCGCTATAAGCAGCTAGGTTATCGTCGTCACCGAGCATTTTTGTATCCGCTGTTGCGTCAGCTCACAGGAGGGCGTGCTGTTCCTTGGTTAGAGACCATTACCATGGGCCTAGAGCGATGGTTTAACCAGGTGATTGCGGACCGTCATGGGCAACTGCCCAATAACACGGTCTATAGACTAACGCCTACGGCTACGCGAGGTGTTTGCCAAACGTCGACTCCGCAAAAATTACAACGGTTGGCCTTAAAAAGACGCAAGATACAACACGTCTGAATCGAGCGATTCTTGCTTTCGATCAGCAACGGCAATCGTTTTGTCAGTGTTCTCTGAGGGGGACGCAGGATATGCTAGTAAGAAGAACCATTGAGATGCAAGGGAAACTTGCTGTAATGACATTGGATGTCTTCTTAAAACGTTTCAAGTTAAACGTTTTGTAACTATGAGCGTGCCTAGCTCCAGTGACCCAGCTGTATATGAGAAAGTGGCGTTTGAGATTATTGCGATCGCAACCTCAGCCGGTGGCCTGAGCGCCCTCAGTACGGTCCTGGGTGGGTTACCATCTGACTTTCCCGCCGCCATCGTCGTTGTTCAGCATTTGGACCCTCGCCATCGCTCCCTGATGGCCGATATCCTCAGCCGCCGCACCCCCCTCACCGTTAAACAAGCCGTCATAGACGACCGGCTGCAGCCAGGCACCGTCTACATCGCCCCGCCCAATCGGCATCTATTAGTCAACCCAGACGGTACCCTATCCCTGACCCAGACCGAACTGGTTCACTTTGTCCGGCCCTCAGCCGACCTGCTGTTTGACTCCGTGGCCGCTAGTTACCAAGACCGAGCCATTGCTGTCGTATTGACTGGCACTGGCAGCGATGGTGGCATGGGGGTGAAAGCCATCAAGGAAATGGGCGGCACTGTGATTGCTGAAGATCAAAATACCGCCGAATTTTCGGGGATGCCCCAAACCGCGATACGGACGGGCTCAGTGGACTTCGTGTTACCGTTATCTGAAGTTGCCCCTGCTTTAATGACCCTGGTGGCGGCCAGTGACGCTGAATGAATCCTCAGACTCCCCAGGACGACTCCCAAATCTTTGAAACCCTGCTAGAGTTTTTGAGACAAACTCGCGGGTTTGATTTTACCGGGTACAAACGGTCGTCTCTGCAGCGGCGGGTGACCAAACAAATGCGCACCCACAATATTCAGACCTTTGGGGACTACCTCGACTATCTAGAGGTCCATCCCGAAGAGTTTACGCTGCTGTTTAATACCATCTTGATCAACGTCACCTCGTTCTTTCGGGATCAGCTTGCCTGGGACTACGTGTGGCATGATTTATTACCTAGTTTACTGAGTGCAAAAGCACCGGACGAGCCCATTCGCATGTGGAGTGCAGGCTGTGCCTCCGGCGAGGAAGCTTATACTCTAGCCATGATCCTGGCTGAAATTTTGGGGCCAGGGCAGTTTCGCCAGCGAGTCAAAATCTACGCTACCGATGTGGATGAAGAAGCCCTAGCAGAAGCCCGCCATGCCAGCTACAGCGCCCAAGACCTGGAAACCATACCCCAGGCCCTGCGAGACAAATACTTTGAACCCCTAGCAGAGAACTATATTTTTCGCACAGACCTGCGCCGCAGCGTGATTTTTGGCCGCCATGACCTGGTGCAAGATGCCCCCATTTCTCGCCTTGACCTGCTGCTTTGCCGTAATACCCTGATGTATTTCAATGCCGAAACCCAGAGTCGGATTTTGGCCCGGTTTCACTTTGCCCTTAACCCATCAGGGGCGACTTTTTTAGGTAAAGCAGAAATGCTGCTCACCCATGCCAATTTGTTTACGCCCATCAATCTGCAGCACCGCATCTTTAGCAAAGTCTCCAGCGTGAATATGCGCGATCGTCTCCTAGTCTTGGCCCAGGGCGGCGACCAAGAAGCAGGCGGTCGCCTAGCGGTGCAAGTCCGGTTGCGGGACGCTGCCTTTAACGCCAGTGCTGTGATCCAGCTGGTGGTGGACTTTAATGGTCACCTTGTGATGGCTAATCATTTGGCGCGTACTACGTTTAACATTGGTCTTCAAGATCTGGGACGGCCCCTGCGGGATCTGGAAATTTCCTATCGGCCCCTAGAGCTGCGATCGCTCATTGAGCAGGTTTATAACGAACAGCAATCCATCCAACTCAAAAATGTGGCGCGGGTCTTGCCAGATGGAGCCACCCAATTTTTAGACGTGCAGCTCGTACCGCTGCGAGAAACCGACAGTGAGCTGATCGGCGTTAGCATTTCCTTCCTCGATGTCACCCGTTACCATGAGCTGCAAACTGAGGTACAACGTTCAAACCAGGACTTAGAAACTGCCAACGAGGAACTCCAGTCCAGTAACGAAGAATTGGAAACCACTAACGAAGAGCTGCAGTCCACCAACGAAGAACTGGAAACCACCAACGAAGAACTCCAGTCCACCAATGAAGAACTGGAAACCATGAACGAAGAACTCCAGTCCACCAATGAAGAACTGCAAACCATTAACGACGAACTCCAGCTGCGGACCGATGAGGCCAACCAGGCCAATGCCTATCTAAACTCAATTTTGGCCAGTATCAAGGCTGGTGTAGCGGTTCTCGACCGGCAATTTAACATTTTGACCTGGAACCAGGAAACCGAAGATTTTTGGGGTCTGCGTACTGAAGAAGTCGAAGGCCAGTCCTTCTGGAATTTAGATATTGGTCTACCCGTCGATCAGCTCCGAGACGCCATTCGCTCCTGTCTCAACGGTGAAAATCGGGTGGAAGTGGTGCTCGACACCATCAACCGTCGCGGCCAATCCTTTAGTTGTCGAGTCACCTGTACCCCACTGATTGGCGTTGATAGCGAACGTCAGGGCGTTATCCTCCTGATGGAAGCGGCTTAACGAAACACGCATACTCTACCCGGTACTACAATCGGCCCCATTCCCCCCCCAAGGGAGGGA
>NZ_JADEXP010000166.1 GCF_015207065.1 Leptolyngbya cf. ectocarpi LEGE 11479
GACCAAGTCAGCATTGCAAGTCTAGGGATATCTAAATTTTAAAAGTAATACATGCATTTTCTAGAGTAAGCAGGCTCTCAGATGGGAAAGGTTATTGGCATTGATTTAGGGACTACAAATAGCTGTGTTGCTGTTTTAGAAGGTGGTAAACCTGAAGTTATTACCAACACGGAGGGCGGCCGGACAATGCCGAGCATTGTTGGGTTTGCTAAGAATGGGGAGCGGTTAGTGGGACAGTTGGCTAAGCGCCAGGCTGTCACGAACGCTGAAAATACTGTTTACAGTATCAAACGCTTTATTGGTCGGCGCTGGGAAGACACATCTAGCGAGCGATCGCGAGTTCCCTATACCTGTGTGCGCGGTAAGGATGACACGGTCGATGTTTTGATTCGTGGTAAAGCCTATACCCCTCAAGAAGTTTCTGCAATGACACTACAGAAGCTAAAGCAGGACGCTGAAGCCTATCTTGGGGAAGAGGTTACTCAAGCTGTTATTACAGTGCCTGCGTACTTTACGGATGCCCAGCGTCAGGCTACCAAGGATGCCGGTAAGATTGCAGGCCTTGAGGTATTACGTATTATTAATGAACCGACGGCAGCGGCACTTTCCTACGGTCTTGATAAGTTAGATCAAGACCAGACTGTCTTGGTCTTTGACTTGGGTGGAGGAACATTTGATGTTTCTATTTTGCAGCTGGGTGATGGTGTTTTTGAAGTAAAGGCCACCTCTGGGAATAACCACTTGGGGGGAGATGACTTTGATGACAGCATTGTTACGGCTTTATTAGATCAGTTCAGAGAGCAAGAAGGCATGGATCTTTCCACAGATCGCATGGCGTTGCAACGTATTCGTGAAGCCTCTGAGAAAGCCAAGATTGAGCTATCTAGTCGATCCACGACATCCATCAATTTGCCTTTTATTGCTGCGGATGAAACTGGACCCAAGCATTTGGAGTCTGACTTATCACGGACTCAATTTGAAGAATTGGCAAAGCCTTTGGTGGCGGCAACATTGGAGCCAGTGGCACAGGCACTGAAAGATGCTGAGCTGACACCAGATGATATTGATCGAATTTTGTTGGTAGGAGGATCTACACGGATTCCAGCTGTCCAGAAAGCCATTACTGACTATTTCAATGGCAAAACTCCCGATCGCTCTGTGAATCCAGATGAAGCGGTGGCGCTAGGTGCATCTATTCAGGCAGGTGTGCTTGGCGGTGAAGTTAAGGATTTGCTGTTGTTAGATGTCACTCCCTTATCCCTTGGTATTGAGACCTTAGGTGAGGTATTTACGAAGGTGATTGAGCGTAACACCACCATTCCTACTAGTAAGTCCCAGACCTTTTCAACGGCAACAGATGGCCAAACTTCAGTGGAAGTGCATGCGTTGCAAGGTGAGCGGGCAATGGCTCGCGACAATAAGAGTCTTGGCAGGTTTGAGCTGACCGGAATTCCACCTGCCCCCAGAGGGATCCCTCAAATTGAGGTGTCTTTTGAGATTGATGCCGATGGTATTTTGCAAATCGCTGCCAAGGATAAAGGTACAGGACGGGCTCAAAGCATTCGAATTACCAATACGGGCGGCCTGACCTCTGGCGAAATAGATAAGATGCGTGAGGAAGCGGAGGCCTACGCTGATGACGATGCCCGCCGGAAGGTAGTTGCTGAAATGAAGAATAAGGCCGACACCCTCTTCTACAGTTACGAGTCTACGATGCGAGAAAACGCTGAGTGGATTAGCGAAGAGCGCAGGGCGCAGGCTCAAGAATCAGAGACGGCTCTCCGAACAGCATTGAATGATAAGGACATTACTCCTGAGGCGTTGCAGGAAGCACTAGATGTGTTGCAACAAACTATTTTTGCCATTGGAGCTGAAATGTATCGCCAGGTCAATGATGATAACTATGACATTGCGATGGATGAGACGACCTCAGACAACACCTCTGAGTCGTCTAATGCCGATCAGGAGCCTCCATCGGAAGACCCGGTGCCAGTGACTCCCGATGGAGGCACATCTGATGGCATAGATTTATTAGAAAATGAGCCAGAATTTGACTTTGATGCGACGATTACGGCTGATTATGAGGCAATTGAATAGTAACCGAATGGCTGGGGTTCGGGAATTGCGAATCATTAATGTGCCGTGCTTACGTAGAATGGGGTGGATAGGTTTCCAGTTGTCGTTGTTAAGCTAACACTCTATGGCTCGTGATTACTATGAGGTACTCGGTGTTTCCCGGGGAGCCGATCAAGATGAGGTAAAGCGAGCTTATCGGCGACTAGCTCGCAAGTATCATCCCGATGTCAATAAGGATTCGGGGGCAGAGGACAAGTTCAAAGAGATTAACCGAGCTTACGAGGTTCTATCGGAGCCAGAAATTCGGGCTCGGTACGATCGCTTTGGTGAGGCTGGTGTTGGTGGTGCCGCTGCTGCTGGTGCTGGCTTCCAAGACTTTTCCGATATGGGTGGCTTTGCCGATATCTTTGAAAGCTTTTTTAGCGGCTTTTCGGGTGGACCTACCCAGACAAAGCGCCGTGGTCCGGTGCGAGGGGATGATTTACGTCTTGATCTAAAGCTGGACTTTTCTGAGGCTATTTTTGGTGGTGAGAAAGAAATCAAGATTAGCCACTTAGAAAACTGCATGACCTGTAAAGGGTCGGGGGCAAAACCTGGTACTCGCCCCCGTACTTGCTCTACTTGTAGTGGTTCTGGTCAAGTGCGGCGAGCTACTCGGACACCGTTTGGGAGTTTTACTCAGGTATCAGCTTGCCCCACGTGCAACGGTACTGGCGAAGTCGTCGAGGATCGATGTGAAGTCTGCGGTGGGGCTGGTCGCAAACAGGAAGCCAAAAAGTTAAAAATAACGATTCCGGCAGGTGTGGATAATGGCACCCGCCTGAGGGTCTCCAATGAAGGTGACGCGGGGGTACGCAATGGTCCTCCTGGAGATCTATACGTATATTTGTTTGTTAAAGAGCACAGTAAGTTTAAGCGAGATGGCATCAATGTTCTGTCGGACTTGAAAGTCAGCTATCTGCAGGCAATTTTGGGTTGTGAGCTACAGGTGGAGACAGTGGATGGACCTGTGGAGGTGCAAGTCCCCGCTGGCACTCAGCCAAATACGGTATTAACCCTGGAAAACCGTGGTGTTCCTAAGTTGGGAAATCCGGTTAGTCGCGGCAATCATTTGCTAACTGTTTTAGTTGATATTCCGACTCGGATTAAGACAGAAGAACGTGAGCTGTTGGCAAAGTTAGCAGAGGTTCGGGGCGACTCGATTTCTAAAAAAGGACTGGAGGGATTCTTGGGTGGTCTATTTAAGGGCTAGTGACTGGGAGGCTTTTGGCTATGACAGATGTCTTAAATAGACCGGATGAGACGTTAGATTTACGTGGGACTCCTTGCCCCTTAAATTTTGTACGGACTAAGCTCAAGCTACAGCGAATGCCCGCAGGCAATTTGTTAGAGGTTTGGTTAGATGCTGGGGAGCCTGTAGAGCAGGTCCCTGATAGTTTGAGGTCGGAAGGGATATTGATCGAAAGCCTGGAAGCAAGCTCAGAGGGCTATTTTATGCTTCAGGTTCGACGTCCTAAGGCATGAAGGCAGCAAAGAGCTTATCGTCTATGTTAGGTACCGTAGTTGCCTGTCAGGCAAACTACTACCAGGTACGGCTCTGTGTTGATGGTGATGAACCACTGTATTTTTTGTGTACTCGCCGTGCCCGATTGAAAAAACTAGGTCGACAGGTGGTGGTGGGGGATCGAGTTATCGTTGAGGAACTGGACTGGCACGATCGACGAGGTGCGATCGCAACCATTCAACCCAGAACTAATCTTCTGGATCGACCCCCGGTTTCCAATGTGGATCAAATTCTGCTGATCTTCGCCCTAGCTGAACCACAGTTAGACCCGATTCAATTGAGTAGATTTCTCGTTAAAGCAGAATCCACGGGTATTCCTGTAAACCTGTGCCTGAATAAGCGAGACCTACTATCTGAGGCAGAATTAGACCAGTGGCAGACTCGTTTGCGTAGCTGGGGATACAAGCCGACTTTTATTAGTGTGCGCAAAGATAAAAAATTGCCCCCGACGTTAATGCATACCCTCAGCCAGCGAGTGAGTGTTGTAGCGGGTCCATCTGGAGTGGGTAAATCCAGCCTTTTGAACCGGCTTGTGCCTGATGTTGAAGCGCGCACAAATGCTGTTTCTGGAAAACTCGGACGGGGGCGGCACACCACACGGCATGTGGAGTTATTTGACTTGCCCTCAGGAGGACTGCTGGCAGATACCCCTGGATTTAATCAACCAGATGTCACCTGTGATGTGGAAACACTCATGGGATGTTTTCCAGAAATTCGTCAGTTGGGGGGACAATGCCAGTTTAATAATTGTGTTCATCGCGATGAACCAGGATGCTCCATACGAGGCGACTGGGAGCGGTATGCTCACTATCTATCGCTGTTGGATGAAGTGCTGCATCACCAGCAGCAGCAAGAGCATCGCCCTGATGAAGAAGCCGTTGAAAAGGTGAAAATTGGCAGCGATGGCCAGGTTCTCCATGAACCGAAGCTGGAGGCGAAAAAGTATCGCCGCAAGTCCCGTCGTCAGAAACATCAGGATTTGCAAGACATGTGCTACGACGTCATGGGCGCAGATTCCATTGATGATATCGATGATGCAGTTTTAGAAGAATACGGTTTCTGAGGACATAAGATTCACTCGTCTGTTGTAAAGGCATCACATGATAATACGAATTCTGGTAGGACACCTTCGCCTGAAAGTTTGGCAGGCAGTCTAACAATTTCTTTGACGAATCACCACCGACTCTACCGATGCCACTCGGTAACGCCACCGGGTTTATCAATTAACGTAATCCCCTGGGCGGTTAAGTCCTCCCGAATTTTATCGGCTAGGGCGAAATCCTTGGCTTTTTTAGCAGCAAGTCGCTGTTCGATCAAGACTGTAATTGCCTCGTCACTAGGTCCTTCACTATCGGCATCGCCGGTCTCTTCTAGCTCTGCGTAAATTCCTAAGACCTGAGCTAGCCCAACAAGAGCATGCCATTGTTGCTTTAATTGTTCACTATCGGCATCAGTTTTGCCTTCGTGGACCAAAAGATTACCCTGACGCCGGAGTTCTTTGGCCAACTCAAACAGAACGGCTACGGCCTCAGGCGTATTAAAGTCATCATCCATTGCTGTTTGAAACCGCTGTACCGCCTCACTTTCGTGATTTAGCTCTAGAGAGTCTACAGGGGGCCAATGCAGCTGAGAGCCATAGTTATCACCAAATAGCAAACCATCTTTAAGCGTTTGCCAGCTTTTGGTAGCCGATGCGATCGCATCGGCTGTAAAATCCACCGGTTTACGATACTGAGCCTGACATAGAAACAATCTCAAAGCCATGGGATGAAGACCGTCTTCGGCGTCCAATAGCTGACGGATGGTTGTAAAGTTGCCCAGGGACTTGGACATCTTTTCCCCATTGACGTTCACCATACCGTTGTGCATCCAGTACTGAGAAAGGGGATGCCCTGTCGCCGCTTCGGACTGGGCAATTTCATTTTCATGGTGAGGGAAGGTGAGATCGCCACCGCCCATGTGAATATCAATGGTCTCGCCCATGTGATCGCGCACCATAGCCGAGCACTCAATATGCCAGCCGGGACGTCCCGGTCCCCAGGGCGATTTCCAGGAAGGCTCTTCCGGTTTTGCCCCTTTCCATAGAGCAAAGTCAAACGGATCCTGTTTTTTCGATTCCCCGCCATCGACACGCCCGCTGGCTCCTGCCTGCATGTCATCTAGCTTACGGCCCGAGAGCTTACCATAGCCATCAAACTGCCGGACCTTATAGTAAACATCTCCCCCAGCAGCATAGGCATAGCCCTTTTGCTCTAGCTCACCAATGAGGCGCTTGATGCCATCTATAGTGTGAGTAGCATAGGTGTACTGGTCAGCCTCTAGAATATTGAGCCGGGCCATGTCTTCATGGTAGGCCTCAATGTATTGCTGAGAGATGGCCCCCATGGTGGTGCCTTCCTTGCGGGCACGGTTCAAAATTTTGTCATCGATATCTGTAAAGTTCTGCACATAGTGAACGTCATAGCCCCGCCATTGCAAATAGCGACGTACGGTATCCCAAACCACGTAGCAGCGAGCATGGCCCAAGTGACAGTAGTCATAAACCGTCACACCACAGCAGTAAATCTTGACTTTCCTATCTTCTAAAGGCTGAAACGGTTCTTTGCTGCGAGATAGGGTGTTGTAAACGACTACGCTCATTGAAAAGGGAGTAATAACTGCTGTTGGCCCGATCGTTTCCTATGGTAAGTCGCTTTGGAGCGGTTTAGAGAACAGACAAAATAGGTATTCCAGACATGTATGGGACATGACTGGACTCTGTGTCTAAACTCCACGAAAAAAGGGAAGATACGTGCAGTACCTTCCCTTACATGTTTTAAGTTGAAACCCAGCTGACGTTAGAACGTCATGTTAGCCGCCTGGACGGTTTCAACCTGCTTCTTTTTGAGGACTAGCATGATCTGTGTCAAGGATGCAGCTGCTAGGAAGGCTAGAAGACCTTTGATGCGGTTGGGGCTCTGCAGCACAATTTCAGTGTCGTGCTGACCAAAACCACCCACGTTAGGATCGTTGGTGAGAGCAGCACCTGCTGCTACAGTATCGCCCTTGCTGACAATTAGCTCAGGCCCCGGCTGCAGACTTTCAGTTACGGTTGCCCCGTCTTCTGTTGCGATAGTGACCTCAGTACCGTAGTCACCTTTGACAATGTCAGTAATGGTGCCAGCTTTGGAGGCGGTGTAAACCACGTTATTGGTGGCCTGACCAGTGGGGTACACCTGACCACGACCGCGATTACCACCTACATGGACTTGATACTTACCAAAGTTAACGCTTTTATCAGTAGCCGGGTCAGGAGACAGTACAGGGAAGATAATCTCTGGATACTGTTCACCAGGAACAGGACCCACTAATAGCCAGTTAGGATGTTCGTCACTGTAGGGCACGTAGAAAGTGCTACCAATCTCTTCCTTCATTTCTTCGGGAATGCGATCTTGGGGAGCTAGCTGAAAACCATCGGGCAGCATCAACAATGCACCGACATTTAAGCCACCCCTACTACCATCACCGAGCACCTGCTGGGAATCTAGATCGTAAGGAACCTTGACTACAGCCTCGAACACAGTGTCAGGTAGAACCGCCTGGGGAACTTCAATCTCAGTCTTCTTTTTACCGAGGTGACAGTTGGCACAGACTATCTTGCCAGTCGCTTCCCGTGGGGTTTCGTAATTTTCCTGGGCCCAGAAGGGATAGGCCGCTGCCGATTGAGCATTGGTCAGGACACAGCTAATTGTTGCGATCGCAACAATTACACCAGAAACGATGACCTTCAGCAGCTTATTGAACACGCTTAAAAAATTAAATTTCATCCGTCACACGCCAGCAATTCAATTACGTAGAGAGAAATCAAGTGAAACAGACATCCTAAGACCACCAAGGGGCATCGCCTGTTCTAAAGTCAGTGTCGGTCCAATCGCTCAAAATCACCTTGTCATCTTCTGCTACATCGGCTTGGGCTAATGGCAGAGAAAGTGGGGCCGGGCCACGAACGACCTTACCGGTAGAGTCATATTGAGAACCGTGGCAAGGGCACATAAACTTATTAGCACCAGCATTCCACGGAACAACGCAGCCAAGGTGAGTGCAGACTGCATTGACAGCGTAGCTATCAAGGACGCCATCGTCAGTTACGACTAAATAAGTTGGGTCACCCTTCAGCCCTTGAACTAGAGAGCGGTCACCAGCGCCATGGGTTTCTAAGTAACTGCTAGCTGTCACATCGTTACCCAGTTCATCCTTAGCGGTAACACCACCGCCTGCTGAGCCACTGCTCGGAGGCAAAAAGTATTTAACGACGGGATAAAGAGCACCCACAGCCGTACCAGTTGCTGCTCCAAAGGTGAGCAGATTCATAAATTGGCGACGCCCTAAATCAGGGACATCAGGGTTTCCAGAAGCTTGAGCCATAACTATCAGACTATGTATGCGAGTATGAATCCAAAGGCTGCATTGCCCAGTACAAAACGTCTGCAACGGTTAAACGCAATACATTTGCGGCTTAGATCGTCACAGAAGTTTGCAAATTACTATGAGTATTATTACATTTTGCCGTCTCAGATAAACGATTCTTCCCCTGGTTTACTGATCACAACCGCAGTTTACTAGACGCGTGCACAGGGGGTGTGTCGTTGAGTTATGTCCTATAGAAAAACCTTCAAACCCTCTTAAAATAAGCAATCCCTTCAGACACGACGAAGCATTGAGACGATGAAAGGAGCGATTTTGAATCAGTATCCTACGGATTCCCTAGACTTGTTATCTATCTGAAATTGTGTAAATAAATGTAAAAGACGTGTTATCGGCCTATGACCCCTGAAGACTTCCAAGAACTCCTCATTGATAAATGGGGATATTCATTTGATGTACAAATCCGCAAGACTTCGACCAAAGTTTTTTTTCAAGTCATGTGGCGCTACTTGGAACAGGCCTCGTTTCCCATGGATGAGGGGGAGTATTTAGCTCATCTTAAAGAGATCGTCCTATATTTAGAGGCCATGGGGTGTTTAACTCAGGTACAAATGGCGATTGAGCAAACGAGTGAACGTCCTAGATTAGGAAAAGCAGTCAGTATCCCTATTGATTTAGGGCGTCGTTCATCCGAATGGCTGCTTGACTAAAGAGAACGTTTTGCTCAGCGGAAAAAATTTACATAAGGGACGCTCCAACTGCCAAGCAATCTGATATTATTGAACGAAATTTGTGTCATAGAACACATGTCTGGTTGCTTAAATCTACGGACTTGAGCAAGCATTTTTGACAAAATATTTTATTTAATCAACACTTAACGCCTGGTCGCCATCTGCTGAATGTCGCTATAATGCTCGCGTATGAAATGGGCATGAATTTTTAGTGGTATTGGCTGAGCCTTGGAACCGTAAAAATTTGTTATTTTGGCCTAGCTGAGTGAACGTCGTGCCTGGTAATTGGTCCCCCTATCAGAAGGCCATTCTAAAATTTCTCAAGGCTTCTGGGGAGTACATGGCTGATTTGGTGCATTGTCTTTACCTGCTTACAAGTTTTAACGTTGTTTGATTTTAGATATCTGACATCAGGGTGACTCGAAGAAATATCTCACTTGGGTAAAACCGAGCAGACTTTTCTAACGCCGATGTTACGATTTGCATGAATTTGCCAAGTATGCTTTGAGGGCCTGCCGTGATCCGCTCTGCAACACTGCCTATTAAACCCACTCTTCCAAGTTTGGAAGACAAGACACGCTTAAAGTTATTCTCAGGCTCCTCAAATCCCGCTCTTTCTGGAGAGGTTGCTCGATACCTCGGAATTGACTTAGGACCCATGGTGCGTAAACGGTTTGCCGATGGTGAACTGTATGTCCAAATCCAGGAGTCAATTCGTGGATGTGATGTCTATCTAATTCAGCCCACCTGCTGCCCGGTTAACGATCATTTGATGGAACTGCTCATCATGATCGATGCCTGTAGGCGGGCATCTGCCCGCCAAATTACGGCGGTTATTCCCTATTATGGCTATGCCCGTGCCGATCGCAAGACGGCTGGTCGTGAGTCTATTACTGCGAAATTGGTTGCTAACCTGATTACCCAGGCGGGGGCCAGTCGTGTGTTGGCCATGGACCTGCATTCATCGCAGATTCAAGGGTATTTCGATATTCCCTGTGATCATATATACGGCTCTCCGGTATTGGTCGATTATCTAGCCAGCAAACACCTCAGTGACTTAGTTGTGGTTTCTCCCGATGTTGGCGGAGTGGCCCGAGCCCGGGCGTTTGCCAAACGGTTGAGCGATGCTCCTTTGGCTATTATCGATAAGCGTCGTCAGGCTCATAATGTGGCTGAGGTAATGAATCTGATTGGCGATGTCGATGGTAAGACGGCTGTATTAGTGGACGATATGATCGACACTGGCGGTACGATTTCTGAAGGGGCACGGTTACTGCGTGCCCAGGGAGCGCGGCAGGTATATGCCTGTGCCACCCATGCTGTATTTTCGCCCCCTGCGGTTGACCGTTTGTCGAGTGGGGTGTTTGAAGAGGTGATTGTAACCAATACGATTCCCGTGCCTGTGGATCGTCAGTTTTCGCAACTGACCACCCTGACAATTGCGAATTTGCTGGGGGAAACTATCTGGCGTATCCATGAGGAGAGTTCCATCAGCAGCATGTTTCGCTAGGTTTTAGCGATTATATGTCATTTTTTTGAGTGAGCAAGGCTTTATACAGCCTTGCCCTTTTTATTGAGGGCGAAATTGATCATGCCCAGGGCCTAGGGGGGCCTGAGTTGCCTTATATGGATAAGGCTGTGATGAAGGCTAGTCGTGTTTTATGGCTTGTGGAAACTTTAGGGCAGGATTCGTGGACTGTAAGTACGTTACCGTTTAGAATCCCATGGTTAAAAGCACGTCCATCCTGCAATTGGCTAGTGCTCTACTAGCTATAGGTGTCCTTAATCCTCAACTCATTCAAACCCAGTCAGAACGTCTGGCGTTAGTGCTATTTGAGTCTGTCGCTCAGGCGGAATCTCTGCAGGCCGGGCTGCCATCGCAGGATCAGCAGCTGCTTGATGCTGTTCGTCGTGGCGATGTGCAGCTAGCAGAAATGGCTCTGCGTCAAGGGGCTAGTGCGAATGCAGGGAATCGGTATGTGGGCTATCCCATTGCGATCGCAACCGAGCAAGCCAATCAAGCCATGGTGCAATTGCTCGTGGCTCAAGGGGCTGATGTGGACATTGTCAGCGCTGGTGGTCAGACCGCATTAGGGCGAGCGGTCGACATGGGCAATATCAACCTCGTGCGTATTTTGATTAACGCGGGTGCGTCTCCAGATCGGCGTACTAACTACGGTGTGCCCCTGCTGTTCCGGGCCACCGAAATGGGCAATATCGATATCGTCAGACTGTTGCTTCAGGGCGGTGCCAATGCCAATGCTCAGGTGGCAGGTATTACACCGCTTTATAAAGCGGTTGAAGCTGGCAATCTGGCGATTGCCCGTTTGCTGCTAGAGGGTAGTGCTGATCCCGATCAAGCCACGCCTCTATACCGAGCTGTGGAGACTGGGAATGTGGAACTTGTCAGGCTGTTGTTAAACTACGGAGCTAATCCACACATCAATGAGCGGGGAGTCAGTGCTCTGAGGCTGGCCCGCGCCCAGGGTAATCGTCAGATCGTCACCCTGTTGCGTCAGGCTATGTAAGCCTGCTGGTAACGGTTGGCCGGTAAATCCAAAAACTTAAATATAGGCATGGCAGCCCTCAGGTACTAAATTCAAGACACCTGACTGGACCTGAGCGATTGGGATCCAAATAGCGTCGTGTTGTTTCTTGCCTTCTATCAGAGTGTAAGTGTGCTCCAAGTCATAAAACCTTGAGTCTACAAAATCACACCTGAACAACTGGATCAGCTCGTGACCGGGTTTACCCTGATGGGTAAATATATTGTCTAAACAGGTTAAATACTGAATATTAGTCAGTTCCGCCTGGATTTCCTCTTGAAATTCTCGTTTGAGGGCATTGATGCTAGTTTCGCCAAAGTCGATGCCGCCCCCTAAGAAACGGTAGAACTCTATATCTTTAACGGTGTCTTTTCCCTTGCTAACAAAAACATGGCCCTGATGTTTGATCAGACCAAGGGCAATGGGGCGAATACGTAGCTTTCCCATCGGGTACCTAACTTGTTTGGAATCAAGGACTCGGAGCAGTAAGGTTGTTGGCTCAATACTTGCTGCCCCGAGCCTTAGTTTCTAGACGGCTGCGGTTGAACGGGTAACCGTATTCAATGCTTCGCGCAGACTGCGAACAGCCGCAATCATAGCGACATTATTATTGAGTCGATTGACGGCAGAGCCAACACCCACACCAGCTGCTCCGGCTGCAATGGCCATGGGCGCGGTGACATCCGAAATGCCCGAGGCACAGAGGACAGGAATCTGCACAGCGCGTGCGATGGCGTGGGCTGCCGCCAATGTCGGCGTCGCCTTTTCAATCAGGCCGATGCTGCCAGAATGAGAGGGCTGGCTGCTGGTACCACCCTCGGTTTGAATGATATCTGCTCCTATGCTCTCTAAGGTTTCGGCCAGTTGTACCTGCTCGTTTAGGGGGAGCGTGTGGGGGACGGTTACCGATAGGGTAATGTGGGGCAGCAGTTCCCGTGTACGTTGGGTTAGCCCTACGACATCATTGGCATCAAACGTTAGGCCCTGGGCATAAAACGTATCAAAGTTGCCAATTTCAATCAGAGTTGCCCCCGCTGCAACGGGGGCCAAAAATGCTTCGGGGTCGATAGCTGAAACACAGATAGGTAGGCTAATGTGCTGATTTACCTGGCGCACGAGGTCAGCATCTGCCGCGATGTCAACAAAGGTGGCACCTCCCTCTTGAGCAGCCTTGGCCACAGCCAAAACATTGGCCACGTCAAAGTTAGCTAAACCACTAATAATTTTGAGTGCATGGCCTTGAGCCAAGGCTGTGCGAATGGGGGTGGGGATAGTCATAGGTCTTTACTGAGACAAGATCGATCAGGGCTATTGTGCCAGATGTGGGGCGTATGCAAGGTAAAGAATCGCTCTACTCCTTTTTCAAAAGCCTCTAAGACCATCCACTCATGCTGTTGGGGCAATGGGGCCAGGTGAAAGGGAGCTGCCCATTAACCGATGTTTGACAAAATATCCCGCTTGACGTCGTCAGCAGGCTGATTGCCGTCAATGCGTACGAGTCGTTGGCGGTAATCGTAATATTCGAGCATGGGCACAGTATTGGCGCTCAGGGCTTCAATGCGGCGGCGTAGCGCTTCGGGGTTATCGTCGATCGCTCCCCGATTTTCGGAGCGTTCAATCAGACAGTGGGTCGGTAGCTCTAGCCAAATGACGTGATTAACCTGACGCTTGAGTGTTTCTAAAAAGAAATCGAGTTCCTCGGCTTGGAAAGCAGTGCGAGGGTATCCATCTAGAATCCAGCCGTTAGCAGCATCGGGCTGTTGCAGCCGCTCCTTGATGAAATCAATCATCAACGTGTCAGAGACCAGCTCCCCGTTGGCTAAGGTTTCCGAGATTTGCTGACCCAAGGATGAGTCGGCAGCGATTTCTGCTCGTAGGACATCTCCAGTAGAAATCCAGGGAATGCCAAAGTGCTCGCTCAATTTTTTAGATTGGGTTCCTTTGCCCGAACCTGGGCCTCCCAATATCACTAGCTGCATGATTAATGTCCCGTTGCTAACGCTGCGTTTACTTGCATTTACTTTAATTTGGTTTTCAATGCGATTGTCTCTGCTCCAGATAATTCTTGTCTGGACTATTGAAGCAAAGCCTAGAGACGTAG
>NZ_JADEXP010000167.1 GCF_015207065.1 Leptolyngbya cf. ectocarpi LEGE 11479
CTAAAGCAAGATAGTTCAGTGTTTATTGATCAGCAGATGTTGGTGGGGACGCGCTGGGCGGAGCAAATCGAGGCGGAAATCCGGCAGGCGGATGTGCTGGTGGTGCTGCTGTCGGCCCAGTCAGTCATGAGCGAAATGGTGCTGCAGGAGATCGAGCTGGCCCATAAGATTGCTGAGGAGACTGGTGGAAAACCTCGCATTTTGCCGGTGCGGCTGGCTTATCGTGAACCGTTTCAGCATCCGTTGGGTGTGTATCTCAACCCGATTAACTGGGCGCTGTGGGATAGCGATGCGGATACGTCAGGGCTGATCGCTGAGCTGCAGCAGGCTATAGCCGGTGGTGTACTGTCCATTGATGAGCGGCGCAAACCTGAGGTGGTTGAGGTTACCCCCAAGGCTGAAATGGCCCAACCGTTGCCGGTGGCTCAGCCGGTGAAAACCACGCCCACGAGGCTAGAGATGCCCGAGGGGACGATGGATAGCACCTCGGATTTTTATATTGAGCGGGATTGCGATCGCATCGCCCTCAGTGTCATCCAGCAGCAGGGGGTGACCATGACTATCAAAGGCCCGCGCCAGATGGGTAAAAGCTCGTTGCTAAATCGGGTGATGGAAACTGCGATCGCAGCAGGCAAGCAAATCGCCTTTCTGGACTTTCAGCTATTTGATCGAGCCGCCCTGCAGGATGCCGATGAATTTTACCAGCAGTTTTGCTTCTGGCTCACCGATGAGCTAGACATGGACGACGCAGTAGAAGCCTACTAGAAAAAGAACCTAGTACCGACTGGCCTAAATAGGCTTATTACTACTAGTCTAGCCGGTACTGGTCCGAGCAAGGAGCGTGGCTGGGGAATGGCTCTGGATCGGCTGAGGGTAAGGACACCCCTTATTGGAGAGCGAAACCTTACTGAGATATTAGACAATGTGCTAACACGCTATTTCATTGTCATAAAAAATGATAATACGCTTCAAATAAGGATTGCAAACGTGTAATAGTCATAGAAGTAGACTGATTTCTATAGGAATCCATGACTCAATACATACAATTTGATGTTGAAGAGAAGGGAAAAAAGATATTAGTTGAAGTTGAAGAAGAAGAGGTAACATCTTCAGAAGAAGGCTTAGTTAAGGTTGGCATCAGAGATATCGCTGGCACTACTGTGGCAGTTGCAAAAAGCACCTTTTCTGACGCTGTTAAAGAGGCGGTTGTATGTAACGTTAACGGGTTAATGACAGCAGTTGATAGTTTAGCTAATCCACCTACGGAAATCGAGATAAACTTTGGTCTAAAAGTTACTGGACAGGCTGGAAACATTGCTGTTGGAAAGGTTGGGGGTGAAGTCAACTACGGAATAAAGCTTTCTTGGAAGCATGGTGAATCAATAGATAAAAATGATGTCGGCGTTTAAGCAGATAGGCGATAGTTTTCGAGAAGGTGTTATTCGCGTCCTCAATTCTTCTGGTCAGACAGCTGGGACTGGCTTTATAGTTTCACAAAACTTAGTCGTCACTTGTGCTCATGTATTATCTTTTTCAAAATCGACTAGGCAGCCTGAGAGATATGTGAGTCTTATTTCTGCAGATAATCGAAAGATAAATGCTGTTATAGATTATAGATACTAGAGTTCCCCTGATGAACACGACATAGCAATTCTCAGAGTAGAAGACTATTTTCCTCCAAGCTCTTGGCTGAAACTAGGCACTTCTATCAATCTTTCAGGGCATGAGTTTCGTACTTATGGTTTCCCAAATGCCTTTCCCAAAGGGATCTTCGTTAAGGGTTTCATTGAGGGGCAGAATTTAGATTCCTCTTTAATTCAACTGACCAGTTCAGAAATTACAGAAGGGGTTAGTGGAGCTCCAGTAGTGGACATAGAAACCCATAGAGTTGTCGGGGTAGTAACAGCGCGAGCGGCCTTGGATGTGCGAGAGCTGAATCGCAGAGTGAAAGGTAAAAATCAGACAGTCATGCTTTCTACAGGAAGGCTTGAGAAGGTTGCTTTTGCAACACCAAGCCATATTCTTATGAAAGTTTGTCCCGAGTTGGGTCTTGACGACATCTGTCCCTACCGCGGGCTACTCTCATTTACAGAAGAAGAAGCTCAGCTTTTTTATGGTAAGGATAAATTAATCTCAAAGTTAGAAGATAGCCTGTTAAAAAATCCTTGTTTTCTTGCGGTTGTTGGGTCTTCAGGGAGTGGTAAGTCTTCCGTGATACAGGCAGGGCTGTTACCAAGAATGAACCGTCGTCTCTGCTCGGAATCAAAAGAGTCTAAGCCTATAAAAGCTCGACCTACTAATCATCCAGTTCAAGCTCTATTAAGTGAACTATCCTTTGTACTCTATGGTGAAAGAGGAGTTCATGTAACAAGAAATAGGAGGGAGCTGCGGAATGAGATTAAAGAAACTATAAGAGCACGTAGCCGTAAAACAGTTATCTTTATAGATCAATTTGAAGAAATGTTCTCTTCTTCCTCCTTAGAGCAAGAAGAATTTATAGATATCTTAATTGATTTAATAGATGAAAATCACAAGATAACGCTCATAATAGCTATTCGCTCTGACTTTTATAGCGATTTGCTTAACTCTAGTCTTAGTTCTTTCTTAGAGTATGCTCAGGTCAACGTTCTCAAAACTTCACTTGAAGAGATAGAAGATGCAATTCTCAAGCCTGCGGAGAAAGTTGGCTTGAGAATTGAGCCTGGACTAACGCGACTGATAACTGATGACCTAAGAGAAGCGACACAAAATCCTTTGCCCTTGCTACAGTTTACCCTTACTCGACTTTGGGAAGTAGAGCATACCAGTAATCTTTTAACATCTGACTGCTATCTCCAGATAGGACGAGTCACGGGGGCTTTGACTACTTGGGCAGATAACGTCTATTATTCTTTCTCTGAGATTGAAAAACAAATAGCTAGACAGCTTTTTACAAAATTAGTGCGATGCGGATCGGGAGATGTCCCGGATACGAGGACTCGTCTGAAGGCTTCAGCCATGAGATCATATAGTGTAGATCTTCCAAAATTCAATTACGTCTTAGAAAAGCTGATAGGAAGTCGCTTAATAGTTTCTTACAAAGACGAGGACGATGGCCATGAGTATATAGAGATAGTACATGACTTTCTAGTGCAGGAATGGCAGCTTCTCCGGTATTGGATCACAGAAAGTAGAGAAACTTTACTCCAAAGAGACAAGATAGAATTGGCAGCTGAAGAATGGAAAAATAAAAATAAATCTAGAGATTACTTATGGCAAGGGAACTTGTTAGCTAAAGCGGTTCGGTTCAATAAGCAGTATGGCGATGAGCTTAGCCTATCGAGCATAAGTCAAGAATTCCTAGCCTCGAGTGTTTCGAGAAGATACCGAAACCTGATCAAGAATGTATTTATCGGCCTACTAGCACCTCTGACTCTTACGGGCATATTGGGCTTTCAAATTCGTAAAGAGCTAAGGCTTGGACAGTACTGGGATGTTATAAACGCTCACTCTGAGGAAAACCCGGCGACCTCAGCAGTTCTATCAAATGCGTTGGAGAAATTACATGAGGCCGGTAAGTCTTTCTCAGATATAAGACTCGAAACCGCTACTATCTCTGATGTTACGCTGAGTAGCTCGGACTTTAAATTAGCAGACATGCAGAATATTTCTATAGATAGAGTTGATTTTCAGAATGCTGATCTTCGAGCTGCAGATATGAAAAGTGCTTCTGTAGATAAAGTTAATTTTCAGAACGCTGACTTAAACGGTATCAATCTAGCGGAGTCTCAACTCACCGAAGTCAACCTCAGTTATGCAGATATTAGGCGTGCTGACTTAACGGGGTCTTCACTTGCACGAGTAAGGATAGTTGATGCCGATTTAGTGCGTGCAAACTTGACTAATGCCTCTGTGTCATATTCTGATCTCCGAAACTCAAATCTAAGTTCTGCTTATCTATCTGGTACTAGTTTTTATCAGACTGACTTCAGACAGGCAAAGCTCAATAATTCAAAGCTTTGCTCTACTACGTTTGTATACGCTCGCTTTGAGCGCAGCAGTATGCAGAATGCTCTCTTTATAGGCTCAGATTTGAGAAATGCCAACTTTAATTCTTCTGACTTGAGTAATGCGAATTTAACAGATGCGAACATTGACAATGTTGATTTTAGAGGTGCTAAGGGATTAAGTTTTTCGCAGATTAGAGCTGCTAGAAACTGGCAGTTAGCTATATACGATGACGATTTTAGGACCGGTTTGATAAGCTATCAAGCTTCAAACGAAGAAGATTCTGACAACAATGCTTCATCTAGTCTCTTGATTTGCGGAAAACCAGAGTTTTAATTTCTTTATGTACAAGTAAAGGTTTTTTTACTATGAGTGATAAGAGGAATACATCATTATCAGCTGTGCCAATAGCTGTTGTTCTTACCGTTTTGATAACTGCTGCTGTGAGCTATGCTGTTTTTCAAAGTATTACTAGTCGGCAAAGGGTTGAATTTGAAAGAACTTTATCTCAGCAGAGAGATAACTTTCAAGATGAGTTGGAATCTCAGCAATTAAATACTCAGGAACAAGAGCCAATAGAAATACAGCCGTTACCAGAGCCAGGGCCAGAACCAGAACCAGAGTCTGATTTTTTAGAGTACCCCACCTGTGATTCTGATATCGTTCCCGATCAACTGTCCGGGCTCGAAGATGACTTTGATTTTAGAGGCGGCGCATTTGCAACGTATGACTGGTTGAGGGCAGAAGATGGAAAGGCCCTACACTCTATTCCTGTTTATTTAATTACAAGAGGAAATCAGATGTGTATATATCAGACTCTTTCAAGAGCGCCTCTTGGCAGTCAGGCTCTTTGTGGTGGTTTGGGCTGCGACTTAAAGCCAAGTGAGTTGATCTCTGTTATGGGATTCTCTAACAATTCTAATGGTGAGATCGTAGTTGATTATGCTGATGGCCCAGGTTCATTCATGCGAGGGGCAACTTGTCAGATAGATCAAAGCTACTTGCCTGTGATGACTTGTGATGTTCCTAGAAGTCCAAGCGGTACTATCGATGGGGGCGATGGGGGATCTATGGTGAGATTTGCACCTGCCTCATAGGCTTTCTAATATCAACAGAGTCATTTTGTCATTAAGAGGGAATACAAGCGTAGCTGTAAGCAAGCCATAAGGTGAGCACTACTCACAATCCTCGATGCGAGTGTCTCTATGCTCGCTTAAAATCTTTTACTTGACGACTACCGTCCATAGGTCGTATGTTCTTTTCAGGGCTGTGATTAACCGTCGCCGCCTCAAATCAGAACTCAATATTTGGCACTGCCAGCAGGTGTACCACCACCTTGCTGACAGCTAACCTCCCGGATTCTCGAGCAATCCCGGAAGCTTTGGTCATTATGGATCAGCGCTCCGATTTGCACAATCTTCGCGGAGCCGCTGACTATTGGGTTCTGGCTCCAATTGTTTATCTGGAGACCAGATCCCATGTTTCAAGACAATAGCCAGGGCGCAGGCGCGTCCAATATTCCGCCTATCGTTCCATCGCTGCCCGAGTATCAGTACGAAAACATCAACCACACGCTGCTCGGCAGCCTAATCGCCATTCGTAACACCATCACACTGCTCCATAAGCTCGGCTATGCCGAACCCAACGACTGGAGTAAACCCTTGCCCACCGGGCGACCCAATGAAATGATGGCGATTTTAACCAAACGGGTCAGAGTTGATTGAAAACGTAATAGAGCTGCAGCCCGCGCTGGGTTGAAACGCCAGCGCTAAGAGCCGTCCGCTAAAAGGGACAATTTGGTGTGGAAGCGCTGGTGATCGGTCGTAGGCTGATTACAGCTATCTGCTGTGAACGCGACCCCTAAAAACACATCTCCGATGATTGTGTCCCTTCCAGTGGACACCCTTCAGCTAGCCCCAGGTTTCCAACCTTGGGCGGGTTAGCGCTTCCTCACCAGTAGGAGAGTGCTGAGCCATAACAGAAACGCTTTGTTATAGGCTAGTGCGACTCAAAAAAAAAGGCTGTGCGGTTGCAGCCCGCGCTGGGTTGAAACGCCAGCGCTAAGAGCTGTCCACTAAAAGGAACAATTTGGTTTGGAGGCGCTGGTAATCGGTCATGGCCCGGTTGACGATTAGTCAACTGTTGTGAAAACGAATCCTAACAACACATCTCCGATGATTGTGTCCCTTCCAGTGGACACCCATCGGTTAGCCTTGGGTTTCAACCCTGGGCGGGTTAGCGCCTCCCCACCAGGGGCAAGATGTTGCTAAATGGCCAATCGCCCTACAGGCAGCCACCCATGGCACCTGATGTCTCTCTTCAAAGATCTGCAAAAAACGTCTTAAACGTACTGCGAGGATGCTTAATCCAACTTGCAACCACTGACTTCATATCCGCCCGACGAGGATTCGGATCATCAGCTGCATAGACCGGATCGCAGTCAGGACCCGCCTCTTGCGCCCAGGTTAGCCACTTGCGCCGCTCGGCCCACGAAAACCGTCCGGCAATGGCCTGTGTGGTCAAAATCAGCCACAGCCGCCAGCGATTGCTAAAGCGATAAACCTTGTCGTGATCCCAGTTTTTATCCTGTTCCTGAACAGATTTACCATACTCACCATCGTTGTTAGCATAGGCCAGAACCAGCTGATCCAACGGCAGCTCGCGAGCCAGCTCAAACGCCATCTGCCCATAAAACCTGGGGTTAAAGTCCATGAGCAGCAGCTGATCGCCATCAATAATAAACTCAGCTTCAAAGACCCCGTAGTAGCCCACTTCCTTACAAATAGCTTTGAGATACTCAATCGCCTTGGGATTGAGCGGACGACTTTCAAAACACAGCCCGATACCTACTCGAATCGGAAACTGTAAAACTTTAGCCGAAGCACGAGTCATAAAAATCTCTTGACTCTCATCGACAAACCCGGCCACGCTATAGGTATTTTGCCCAGCCGATGTATGAAAAGACTGCACCATCGGCCAGTTAACATCTGGGTCAAACTCGACCAAAAGCGGATGATAGTAAAACTTTTGCTGATAGTTTGGATAAATCTCTAGCAGCTTTTCTGGGGTTTCACACACCTGCCCCTTCTGGCGGCGCAGCATGCCAATTTGAGTTCTGGGCTTGATTAAAACCGGGTAGATCAAATCGTGAGCCTGGGCCTTTAGCTCTTCGATAGAGGTGGGCGCAATTGTGGCTGCAATAGGAATTCCCAGCTTTTCAGCAATGTCATGGAGCGCTGGCTTATTCAGCAGCGCATAGATGGTGTCTACATCAGGACTGTAGAGCTGGTAATACTTGCTCAGCTGATCGCGATAGTGGGCAATCAGCCAGGTCATGTCATCACTGGATGGATATAGAAACGCCCCAGGATGCTGTTTACCATAGTCCATCAGCCAGGTAAAAAACTCTTCAAAGTCTTTTACCGGTGGCGACTGCAGTGCTTTGGAAAGATAGCGAGATTTATGGGTAAGGGTGGACGTATCGGGGCTAGCCAGCAGCGTCGGCTGGTTATGTTTACCATAGGACCGAACAACCGCAAGCGTACCGCCGTAATCTCCCATGGTCATCATAATGGGTGCCTGGGAGGCAGATTTAAGGGCAATCATAGGAACAACTGATGCAATGAGTGTATGACAATAAATCTGAAACAGTCTTACTGGTCTAGAAGATTAAACTGGAAAGTAGCTCTAGGTCCTGCATTACCCCACTCTGCGAGAAGCCGCTTCGGCGTCTACATCCTAAATCCTTCTCCCTGGGGGAGACGGACTTTGAGTCTAGCTCCCCTTCTCCCCCAGGGAAAAGGGGTTGGGGGATGTAGAGCTTTGCTCTTCAGAAAAGCAGTGTAAATATCTCCAGCAATACAAAATCGAGCTATTCGGCCAACAAGTCCATATTGATCAAGCTTTCAAACGTATCTGAATTTCGAATCATAAATGATTCACCTGCTGCCGTTAGTCCGACAATGCCGGGCTTAGGAAATGAGAAAGCCCTGGCTTCCGGTACAAAATAAGCACCTGAATCCATGATGGCCAGCGCATCGCCTTTCTTTAGCTGAGGTAGCTGCCAAGCGGGATAAAGGGTGTCCCCCATGTGACAAATTGGCCCGACGAAACAGTACAGTTCCTCCGATTCATGCGTTTTTTGCTCTAGGGGGAAAAGCTGATGGAATTCGGTTTGAACAATATCAGCAACACTAATGCCAGCGTCTAAAATGCCATAGGTGAATGTTTCTAATGATTCCTTGGTATCAATGATGCGCGATAGTAAAAACTGAGTATTGCCTGTAATCGCTCTGCCCGGCTCAACGGCTAGCTCAGGCACAGGGCGCTTTACCCGCTGGAAGTAGCTGGTGAGATCCTGGGAAATAAACTCGGCAAATTCTTCCAATGTGGGATACGCCTGGGGTGACGGTTCCCGGACTTCAATTCTGAAGGTGGTGCTTAGGGTTTTATCAAAGTCTGTAAAGGGTCGCACCGTCGGTACAGCAATGCTGCCGCCGATATCTAAAATTTCAGGATGAAAGTCTAATTCGCGGTGGAGTTCATCCAAAAAGTTCTTAATTCCCTGGAGATAGTCGGCCATGTCGTCAATGCCCTCAAACAGGACACCGCGATGACAGTGGACACCGATGACATTAAACTCAGGCATACTTAGAGCCTGACGGTAGGTTGCGATCGCTTCTCCCGTATCCACCCCCAGACCAAACTGACCACTCCATCCCTTCGAAAAGACCAGACGGATACCGATGTTTGCCTTTTTACCGACCTGGCGGGCAATGCTCGCAAAGCGGTCCAGCTCTTCACGGTGGTTGATGTTAAGCAGACGAATCCCCTTGCTGATAGCAATTTCAATCGATTCGTCTGATTTGGCAGGACCGTTGTAAATAATCTTTTGCGGATCCACCCCCAGGCGTAATGCCAGCCATAGTTCATAGGGTGAGATCACCTCGGCTCCCACGCCGTAGCTGTGTAAAAGCTGCAAAATCCGAGGAACGGGATGGGTTTTATAGGAATAGTAAACGTTTAAGAGCTGATCGCTCTGATTGCCATACATGATGGCATTGGCATTTTTTTCGAGCTTTTCAGTATTTAGCACATGAAGCGGACTGCCATAGCGCTCTAAAAGCTGTTGCAACTTCACACCATGTAGAGTCAAATCACTCTTGTCATAAGCCATATCCCAAAGGGTGGGAGATAGATCCTGACGGGGTCCTACACTCTTCTGCAGCAGCTGTGAACCAATCTGTCGAACAAGACGTTTAGCGGAAGTGCTAGGCATACTGTCTATCAATATTTATATATCTATTGGATGATAATCCTGATCAACCATAACTTTGCTGAGGAAGTAAGAGCCCATCCTAGCTAAAGAGCTTCTACGAAATAACACAGAGCTAAAGCTATCTAAAGCTGTGATAAAGCATAGCTATTGATAGGGAACTTGTTGCGCATCATCAACCCATTAACGACCCAGCAATCATGCCCCCCAGCAACACAAACCCAAGCATCACATTCTGACGAAAAATCTGTCCATATACATGGGCAGGCTGTCGTCGATGACGCAGTTTCCGATAGTGGGTAAACCAAACTCCGCAGGCAATGGCCCAGGCAATGATGTAAGGCACCCCCAGGGCCTCATACACCCCCAGCCATAACAACAGTATGCCCGTGCCCATGAACAATAATCCAACCACCTCAGGTGTACTGGAGCCAAAAAATCGAGCGCTAGACTTTACCCCTAGCTGGGCATCGTATTTGCGATCTGGAATCGCATAGACCGTATCAAACCCCAGGGTCCACAGCACCGTTGCCCCCCACAGCAGCCATGTTGCCATGGCCAAACTGCCCGTTACGGCACTCCAGGGAATCAGCACTGCGAACCCCCAGGCGATGGCCAACACTAGCTGCGGTACGGGAAAAACACGTTTGGCTAAGGGATAGAACACAATTACCGGAGAGGCGAGGAAGCACAGCAAAATACTCAACGGGTTGAGGTATAGCGCGAAGCCAATGGCGCAGAGAAAAGCTACGGTGGCAATTACAATCCCTGTTTTGATGGTTAAGGCCCGTGAGGCCAGTGGCCGATTGCGGGTGCGGTCTACCTTGGGGTCAATGTTTCGGTCCCATAGATCATTGACCACACAGCCGCCAGCACTGGTGGCAAGACTGCCGCAAATAATTACGACTAGCAGCAATACATCGGGTTTGCCAGCGGCTGCTAGAAATAGAGACCACAGGGCCGGAATCATCAAAATTAGACGACCCGTAGGTTTATCCCAACGCATCAGTCGGATGACCGTTTTCCAGGTAGGTTCGACAATGGGCGAAGACGGGGCCATGGGATAGAGGGGGTGAGATGAATATTCTTGCTTAAGGATATCTTTCTAATTGTCGAGAAGGAAGGGGATGGGCAAACAGCGACGGTAAGGGGAGCAATGCAGCAAACGAGCTAGCTACGTGGGATAAAACAGCCAAGGCTCCGTAGGTAAGTCATAAATTATATTTATAAGTACCAAATATTTAGATGGGGCGAGGTGCGATCGCACCAACTCAAATTCACAAAGATCGCACTATCTGTCCTCGCTCACCCGTCCCCTTGGTTTTAACATCATCAGCCCAAGACAATCATTACAGCTTTTGTATCGTAGATAGCAGGATATTTCTCGCTGTCTAAGCCGATCTGCATAACCAATTTTTATCCATAAAGGAAATCACTATATTTTTACCAATCATCCGAAAATCGTCTTTTTATTTTGGTTAAAATAACCATAACTACAGGATGAGTTTTCCGATGATAAACGATGCGTCATTGCTAGTACAGCCTGATGAGTATGGGCTCCTGACCGATTTGTATCAGCTGACCATGGCCGCTTGCTATGTGGGTGAAGGCCTAGATCAACGTCGGGCCAGCTTTGAGCTGTTTGTTCGCCGACTGCCGGAGGGGTTTGGCTATTTGATCGCAGCGGGGCTAGCCTCTGCTCTGGACTACTTAGAAAAATTTCAATTTACCCCTGAGCAGCTGGCCGCGTTGCAAGCAACGGATATTTTTACCGGGGCGACCGCTGAATTTTGGCATCTTTTAGCATCCGGTCGATTTTGCGGAGATGTGTGGGCCGTCCCCGAAGGCACCGCTATCTTTGCCAATGAGCCCATTTTGCGGGTGGAGGCCCCCCTGTGGCAGGCCCAAATTGTAGAAACCTATTTGCTCAACGCTATCAACTACCAAACTCTGATTGCGACACGGGCCGCCCGGCTACGGGATGTGGCTGGACCGGAAGCGAAGCTGCTGGAATTTGGGACACGGCGAGCGTTTAGCCCCCAGGCATCACTGTGGGCCGCACGGGCTGCCTTAGCGGGAGGGCTAGATGCCACCTCAAATGTATTAGCCGCACTGAAGCTAGGTCGCAAGCCGGTGGGGACCATGGCCCACGCCCTGGTCATGGCGATTACAGCGTTAGAGGGGAGCGAAACCGATTCGTTTGAGGCCTTTCACCGGTACTTTCCGGGGGCGGCATTGCTGATTGATACCTACGATACGGTGGCCGCCGCCCAACGCTTAGGCAAAAAGATGCCCGAGGCCCTAGCCGGGGTGCGACTGGACTCAGGGGATTTAGTTACCCTGTCCCAGCAGGTGCGGCAGGAACTACCTGAGGTGCCTATTTTTGCCAGCGGTGATTTAGACGAGCAAGAGATTTGGCGACTGCGACAGGCGGGTGCCTGCATTGATGGCTACGGGTTAGGGACCAAGCTAGTTACTGGTTCACCGGTCAATGGGGTGTACAAACTCACGGATATTGACGGTATTCCGGTGATGAAGGAATCCAGCGGCAAATTTACCTACCCAGGCCGCAAACAGATTTTCCGATCTGCATCTGGGGATCGACTCGGTTTAGCTACAGAATCTGCCCCGACAGATGCGGAGGAGCTGTTGATTCCGGTTATGCGTCATGGACAACGGTTAGAACACGTCGAGACATTAGACACGATCCGGACCAGGGCATCTCAGTCTGTAGCACAGCTGCCTGAAACCGTCCGCGATGTCAGCCATCCTGAGGTGCCCCAAGCAGAAATTTCGACCGCGCTCCAGACGTTGACTGATTGCACCCGCCGCAGTCAACTCGCTACTGTTAGTTGAGAATCCCTGGAATGAGTAATCTACTCAACCGTTTCATGGGAAACGTTTTTACCCGGCGATTGCCCATGACTATGCCCCCTGGTATGAAAACCCGTGTGGCCCTTTTTGGCACTAGCGCCGATCCGCCCCACAATGGCCATCGCAGCATTGTGGCCACCCTGGGCCATCAGTTTGATTATGTGGCGGTGTGGGCCTCGGACAATCCCTGGAAAACCGACCAGTCCCCCATATCCATGCGCATGGATATGCTGGGTTTAGCCATAGACGAGCTGGATACACCGGGAACTGTCAAACTTCATCCTGAACTGAGTCATCCCTATACAGCGGTGACGTTGGAGCGTGCTCGCCGAATTTGGCCCGAGGCTGAGTTTACCTTTGTGATTGGGGCTGACCTGATCGAGCAGCTGCCCCGGTGGCACCGCTCTGCCGATGTGATGCGGTGGGCCAAAATTTTGGTCTTTCCCAGGCCAGGGTACATGCTTCAGGAGACGGATCTAGCGGAGCTGAGAGCGCTGGGTGCAGAGGTTGCGATCGCAACGCCCCTGTCCCAGCACCACATCTCCTCTAGCGCCCTCCGTCAGAGCCGTCCTCAACACCCCGATGAAATCCCCGCTGTCGTACAAGCCTATATTAGTCACAACAACCTGTACCCATGCCCGGAAAACATCCCGACCACCCCTTAGCTGACTTTAAGGTCGGCATCGACAATGTCATATTCTCGGTTGATACCGAGCAACATCGGCTGTTGGCACTTCTGGTGATGCGCCATGAAGAACCCTTTCTCGGCCAGTGGTCACTACCGGGCACCCTTGTCCGTCAAGGCGAATCCTTGGAAAAAGCCTCTTACCGGGTTCTCTCGGAAAAGATTCGGGTAAAAAATCTCTACGTGGAACAGCTTTACTCCTTTGGTGGCCCCAAACGAGACCCCCGTGAAGCTGAGGATGCCTACAACGTGCGCTATTTATCGGTAAGCTACTTTGCTCTCGTACGTTTTGCCGAAGCTGAGCTAATTGCTGATGGTGTAAGCGGCATTGCTTGGTATCCCCTCGACCATTTACCCGATCTCGCCTTTGATCACCAAGAGATTCTCACCTACGGCACCATGCGGCTACGTAATAAGGTGAAATACAGCCCTGTGGTCTTTGATGTCCTGCCTGAGATGTTTACCCTAAGCGCCCTTTATCAGCTGTATACCACTATTCTAGGAAATGATTTCTCGGACTATTCTAACTTTCGCACCAGACTGCTAAAGCTTGGCTTTCTAAAAGATACAGGCATTAAAAC
>NZ_JADEXP010000168.1 GCF_015207065.1 Leptolyngbya cf. ectocarpi LEGE 11479
ACTTTGAACATTCTTTAATCAGCAGCAGGCATCCGCATGGCAGTGGCAATCACAATCGTAAACCAATGGCAGGAAAGGCTGCAGGCCGATTTGCCCGATCAAAGCCACGATACCCACAAAGCAATTATTCAGTGGCTATGCGGTGAAAATACGGAGCGATTTGAAGAGCTTTCTCGCAAAGATCTCTCCATTGCTACCCAGGCCATGGATTATCGATATCGTATTTTCTACAAAACCTATTGGGGACTGCCCCCCGATCGGGCGTATCAAACCCTGATGCGTAAGCTGGGCGGGCTATTTCTAGTGCGGAGTAAAATCCGTACGTGGATTGCCTTGAGTCGAGATCGGCAACGTCAGGTCAAGGATGTCCTGCAAGAAATTATCCAAGAGATGCTGCGGAGCGATCGTCATCTCCAGGAGCAAATGAGCTGGATTTCCAGGTGCACCAGGCGTTCTCAACTCCGTAATCTGCTGACCATGGCGACTATTGAAGAGTACTGTCTGCGTCCAATTCGCAACCAGCCTTTAATTGTGTATCGCTTTGTTAATTATCTGCGTCGGTCCCAACGGGGCGGGATGACTCAGGTGCCAGGAGCACAGCTAATCCAGCTAATTTCAGAAGAAATTGGCACTGATGATTCCGACAGTACCATCAGCCTGTTTGATGTTCAGGCCGTAAGTACCTATGAACAACAGCAGGCCTTTGAGGAAACCCAGCGGGCACGTCGCTCGGTGAAAGAGAGCTTTACTAGCTATTTGCAAGAAACCTTAGGTGATACAGCAACCCAATGGCTAGATCTCCATTTGCAGGGATATACCCAAGACTCGATTGCCAAAAAGCTCGATCTGTCGATCAACCAGGTTTATCGACTGCGCGAGAAAATTAGTTACCATGCCATCCGTATCTTCACCCTCAAGGAACAACCGGAACTGGTTCTGGGCTGGTTAAAAACCACATTGACAGACCATGATTTGGGTCTGTCACCAGCCCAGTGGCAAACCTACTGGCAAACGCTCGACCCTTCCCAACAGCAGCTACTATCCGAACTTAAACAAGGGAAGGATGTTGATGCGATCGCACAAAAGCTAGGGTGCAAACCTAAACAAGTCATGAGTGAATGGGCTAAGCTTTACCTAGCCGCCCAAAACCTGCGAGCTTAGAAACCAGGCTCTTGTAAAGCTGTCCGAGTAACGGACTTTGAGCAACAGACGTGGTGCCCTATGGGCAGGTTATCCCATTCATATCATTGTGCCTGTAACCTGATCTTCGTTATTCCTTTCTAGGCAGTCACCATGTCAACCTTTCCCCAAGACAATGCCCTGTCACCGCTGTCTCATAGCTTTCCAAAAACTGAAATCAAGGCTGATTTAGAGCAAATGTTTCTACTGATAGAAGGCATTTTGCCCTTTGAAGCCTGCCTTTACTATCAGGTTCTTCCCCTTTCCATTGAAGGCAGCATCCTTAATCTAGGTATGGTTAACCCTGATGATGCAACTGCCGCCGACTATGTCAGACGTCTAGTTTCCTATATTAACTGCTCAATCGTATCGCGCCCCATTGCCTCTGACTGGCACCGAGAAATTTTATCAAAGTTTTTGAGTCACTCTGCCAAAAACCGCCAAGTTTCCCAAGCACCACAGCCTCAGACCCACTCCCCAACAGATAATATCTCCTTTGCAGAGCAACCGACACTAGTGGTAGGGGCTCCAACGGAGATCATTGAAAACCCAATCAAGGCAGCTCAGCCATCATTACCCCAGCCGTCAGCGCCCAGTGTTCCAGACAAACGTGCTGCTAGGCCAGACCCACCGGCTGTCGCCCCCTTAACCATAGAGTTGACAGAACCCGCCACCCCTAAGACAGCAATCAAGACAGAGAGCAGTCAACCTCAAAATTCCAATACCGCAACAGAGCTTAATTTAAACCAAACTAATCCCAAAGAACTCACCCAAATACTCCTCAAGCGCATTATTACCCAAGAAGGAATTGGCCGATTGTATCTAGAGCGACAGAGTAAGGCCTGCCGCATCCTGTGGAGTAAAGATGGCGCTGTACAATCGGTAGTAGATGATATTTCTTCACAGCTTTTTCAAGGGGTGATCAATGAGCTCAAACGCATGATGAGTCTTTCACTGATTCCTGTCCGTAAACCCAAGCAAATCGAGATTGAACGCATACACAATCAAAAGCGAATTTTGCTACGGTTTCGAGTGATGCCAGGGAAGCATGGTGAAGAAGCCACACTCCAAATCCTGCGAGGAGCCGCCCTAAGATTTTATCAACAGCAACAGATTGATAACATTGGTCGCGATGCCCTGGGTATTGCCCACGATTTACAGCAGCGTATTGATGAACTCCGGGCTCAGGCCCAGCGCAACTTAGACGTGCAGGATACAAAACAAAAAACGCTGCCCGCGATTATGACCATGCTCAAACAAATGGAGCAACAGCTGCACGAAATCATTGAAACATCAGACTGAGGAAAGGCGTCCTCAGTTCAAATGAGCATAGCAGCCAGGCGATCAGGCACCTGATCTTTGAGTACATCTCAGTCGGAGGCTGACGATTGCTTAGACTTTCTTAGCCCTTGCACTAATCGTCGAAAATTTACAGAAAACTCTTCAAGTCCCAGCAAACTGCCTTCGCTCTCTTCCTGCCAGGAAGCAGATAAAACACCGTAACTTAGCCCAACGGTACCCAGAGCAAAAAAGCCCAACGAAACGAGCAGAACCACCACGTTCGGGAATTCAGCAATGTGCTGAGTCAGCAAAATATAGGCAATGACAAACGAAGACATGCCCAAAAAAGTGGGTACTCCGGCAAATACAGCCATTCGGCGTATCATCCGACGGCTGACCACTTCTGGAATACCGGCATTATCCTTTTGGCTACCAGTCCGGCGTTGGGAGCCCTTTTTAGCTGACGTGTTAGCCGATGTCCCTTTGGAGCGCGCTGCTGTCTCGGATGAATCATCAGCGCCCCTGTCCTTGGGCGGCTTACTGGACTTGGGTTCAAAAGGCAGAGAATCACGCTGAGATTTGGAAGGCATAGCACCCGTGATAGTTAAAACTACGCAGACAAGATTTAAGCGTAACCTGGATTGCCCTTAGCCACGGATGCCCAACCGTTTGATCAAAGCCCGATAGCGATCGGCATCCTGCTGGATTAAATAGGCTAGCAAACGCTTACGACGGCCAATCATACGCAGCAGTCCCCGCCGAGAGGAGTGGTCCTTTTTATTGACCTGCAGGTGCTTACTCAGGCGATTGATTTTCTCAGTGAGCATGGCTACTTGCACATCTACAGAGCCAGTGTCTGTTTCATGCACCTGGTAGTCAGTAATAATTGATTGCTTTTGTTCTTGCAGGAGCGCCATAGAGCTTACCGAATAGAGCCTATCAAAACGAACATACTAGTTGAACATGCTAGCTTGCAATATTCAACACAGAGCTTTGTATTGTACTACAGCAACGCTAGGAGTGATCTCTAAACACTTAAAACACTTAGATTGTATTTTCTTAATGCTTTCGCCAGTAACCACCGAATTGCTCCTGAGAAGGGGGCCTTCGTTCGGTATAGTCATTTTGGGAAAACTTTTTAATATTTACTTTGTATTTAGCGTTTTTAGCCATCTCCTGAGTGGCACTGTCTTGCATCTATTGCGTCATTAGTTTTACTCCGTTCGTTCCACCTATCCATGCTCCATTCGCTGTTTGCTACCTCCTACGCACTTGCTGCAATATTGGGGGGCTTTGTCCTGGCTGCTCCTGGATTTGCGAGTTCATCATCCCTGATGGACACAGATGCGCTAGAAAATGACTCCCGATCCCACCAGTCTGTTGAAGGCTTGGGCGGGCAGCGGCTGGCCTTGACCGAGACGGATCCAGCTCATGTTGCTGAGCCCCCCGGTCTGGATATTCGGCCAGGAAATGGGGCGATAAGCCCATTTTTGGAGCTGGCCATGCAGGAGGAACTCAATAATCTTATGGGACGTTTTGAGGGGGCCTTACTCCATAACTATGCCAGCGCCCAGCCTGCGGAGCTAGCCCTCGGCTCGCTTAAAACTGATGAGGGGAGTCTCAGTGCCAGCTTGGGTGGAGCAGGATTAGCTACACCGCTCACTCACCCAGCTCTCGAAACAGCCCAGCAAACTCTAGAAGACTGGCCTGAGCTGATCGCTCAGCGTGACTACAGCAGCGCCCGTCAGCGCTGGTTAGAAGCCCGTCGTGCCCTCTGGAATGCGTTTCCTGTCGATCAATCATTGGCCCAGGCTGAAGTCCGCGCCATGTGGTTAGATCGGGGCACTATAGTCCGCGCTGGTTCTGAGGCGGGACTAGAAGACGTGTTTGATCGTTTAGCAGAGGCGGGGATCAATACAGTTTTCTTTGAAGCCATCAATGCTGGTTATCCCATTTATCCCAGTCGAATTGCCCCCCAGCAAAATCCTCTGACACGCCATTGGGATCCGTTAGAGGCGGCTGTCAGGCTGGGTAAAGAACGGGGAATTGAGGTGCATGCCTGGGTCTGGCTATTTGCTGCTGGGAACCGTCGCCACAATGCCCTGTTGAATCTACCGGCTAATTATCCAGGGCCGCTGATTAATGCGAATCGGGGGTGGGCTGCCTACGATCGTCAGGGACGCATTGTGCCTGTGGGTCAGGATAAGCCTTTTTTGGATCCAGCCAACCCGGAGGTACGTAGCTATCTGATGCGCATGCTGCAGGAGCTGACCAATAACTACGATGTGGATGGAGTGCAGTTTGACTATGTGCGCTATCCCTTTCAAGATCCGGGGGCAGATCGGACCTATGGATATGGCACAGCGGCTCGTCTGCGTTTTCGGGATATGACCGGTTTGGATCCAGCGGTACTATCTCCCCGTAATAATGCCTCGCTTAGCTCCTATGAACAGCGCCGACAGCGACAGCTGTGGCAGCGCTGGACTGATTTTCGAGTCGAGCAAGTCAGCTCATTTGTGGCCGAGGCGTCTCAAATGTTGCGGCAGCAAAAACCCGGTATCACGATTTCAGCAGCAGTATTTGCCAAGCCAACCCATGAGCGAGTTCAAAAAATCCAGCAGGATTGGGAAACGTGGGCAAAGCGTGGGGATGTGGACTGGATAGTGCTGATGAGCTACGCCATGGATACCAACCGGTTTGAAGAGTTAATTCATCCTTGGGTATTAAATGCTAGCTATGGCTCTACGTTAATTATTCCAGGGATTCGACTGCTCAATTTACCTGATATGGCTGCGTTTGATCAGATTCAAACCCTGCGAGATTTACCCGTGAGCGGCTATGCCCTCTTTGCGGCTGACAACCTAGAGCGAGGAATTCAGACCTTACTCAATGCCACCCAGGGAGATGCTGAGGTGTCTCACTCGTTACCCCAGCAACAGCCGTTTGATACGGCGGCTGAGCGTTACCAAGCGCTCCAGCGAGAGTGGAGCTGGCTACTGAGCAATGGCCAGCTGTTGATGAACGAACAGCGGCTGGCGCAGTGGGCCAGTGATGTCAACGAACTGGGCGAACAGCTGGCCGATCTGGCAGAGGAGCCCTCTCACCGTAAGCTGGAGGAGGTGCGATCGCAACTAGACCAGCTAGATCGCGTCATCACCGCTGACCTCTCAGTCAAATCCCAACAAAATCAATATCGTCTACAAACCTGGCAACATCGCCTGACCACCATCGAGCATCTGCTTGCCTACGGCGAAAAGCGCTTTATTCCCTAAGGTGTCTATCAGGTTGCCGGTCCAGCAATACGATATCAAATAATCTTGATGCTATTTTCCATAGCTATGGGCACTCTGGATGGATAGGAATCGAGATCTTATTCATCCATGTATCTCCCATGCTTAACTCCAGCCTTAGTCATCAAAGCCAGTCGTACTGAGACAGGTAATAGCTCTGTACTATAGCTCCGATCATTGGATGCCCCAGTATGAGGTGGGGCAATCAGTTATCTGTTGCGCTGCGTACATCAACTCCGAAATAGACCTGGTTTCCGCAAAATCAAAATTGATGGATAGTTTAGTCTACTCAAACAGATGATTTATGAGTAAGCCCATGATGCTTAGCGAAAACACCTCTATTTTGGTAACTGGTGGAACTGGCTCGTTTGGCAAAAAATTTGTAACCACTATCCTGGAAAAATTTCCGCAGATTAGACGATTAGTTATTTATTCTCGAGATGAACTCAAGCAATTTGAGATGGCTCAACAGTTCTCTCCTAACCAATACCCAGGCCTACGCTACTTTCTGGGTGATGTTCGTGACGTGCAACGGCTGACCCGCGCCTTGGAGCAGATTGATATTGTTATTCATGCTGCTGCTCTCAAACAAGTGCCTGCAGCTGAATATAACCCCATGGAATTTGTAAAAACTAACGTTCTGGGAGCTGAAAATGTTATCCAGGCGGCCATAGATACTAATGTCAAGAAAGTCGTTGCTTTATCCACTGACAAAGCAGCGGCTCCCATTAATCTCTATGGAGCAACCAAACTTTGTTCCGACAAGCTGTTCATTGCGGCTAATAACATTAAAGGCCGTCGAGATTTGAGCTTTAGTGTCGTGCGATATGGCAATGTGATGGGCTCTAGGGGCTCAGTGATTCCTTTTTTTCTGAAAAAGCGTAGAGAGGGAATCTTACCCATTACCGATCCAAATATGACCCGTTTTAACATTTCCTTAGAAGAAGGGGTTGCCATGGTATTTTGGGCCATCGAAAAATCACTGGGAGGAGAGATTCTAGTTCCACGCATTCCTTCCTATCGGATTACTGATGTGGCTAAAGCCATTGCCCCTGAGTGTGAGTATCCAATTGTAGGTATTCGCCCTGGGGAAAAAATTCATGAAGAGATGATTACCAGCTCAGACTCATATACCACCGTCGATCTGGGTTCCTATTATGCAATTTTACCGACCCAAGCCAACTACAGTATTGAACAATATTGCGACTTGATGGGGGCAACACCTGTAGAGATAGGGTTTAGTTATAACTCTGGTAGCAACGAACGATTTCTGACAGTTGAAGAACTGCGGCAGTTAACCCAGGCTCATGTTGACCCAGACTTCAAAGTCTAAGCACCATGGTTGATTATATTCCCTATGGCAGACAACATATTACGCAGCAAGATATTGATTCTGTTGTGGCTGTCCTCAAGTCAGACTGGTTAACCCAAGGGCCGGTGATTTCTCAGTTTGAAACTGCGATCGCAAACTATTGCGGGGTCAAGTATGGTGTAGCCGTCTCCAGTGCAACAGCCGCATTACATATCGCCTGTCTAGCCGCACAACTAGAATCGGGTCACCAGCTATGGACTTCGCCCAATACCTTTGTCGCCTCAGCCAATTGTGGATTATATTGCGGAGCAACCATCGACTTTGTTGACATTGATCCCAAAACTTATAACTTAAGCACCGCCGAACTTGAGCACAAATTAAGTAACGCAGAGAAACAGGGATCTCTACCCAAAATTTTGATGCCAGTACATTTCGCAGGCCAATCTTGTGACATGGAGAAGATTGGGGCATTGGCTCAAAAATATAACTTTCAGGTCATTGAGGATGCATCCCATGCCATTGGTGGGAGATATCAGGGGCAAGCTATTGGCTCTTGTTCATTTTCCGATATGACAGTTTTTAGCTTTCATCCAGTCAAAATTATTACCACTGGAGAAGGGGGCATGGTTTTAACAAATCGAGTAGATTTATACGAAAAGTTGATACGATTGCGTACCCATGGAATTACCCGTGATTCTATGCTGCTGCAAGATGAATCCCATGGTCCTTGGTACTATCAGCAATTGGAACTCGGTTACAACTATCGCATGACCGATCTTCAGGCTGCATTGGGCCTTAGCCAATTACAAGAGCTAAATACGTTTATTGAAAAGCGACACTGGCTGGCTGCGCGTTATAACCAGCTTTTACAAGAATTACCACTGGTTTTGCCTTGGCAACATCCAGATACGTCATCGAGCTGGCACTTGTATGTAGTGCGGCTGAAATTAGACGAGATTCGCAAAACCCACCGGCAAGTCTTTGAAACCCTTCGACAAAAAGGAATCGGCGTAAATTTACATTACATCCCAGTGCATACACAACCCTACTATCAAAACCTGGGATTTAGTTGGGGAGATTTCCCTCAATCAGAGCAGTACTATCGCGAAGCGATCAGTCTACCCCTGCATTATGGCCTAACTCCAACCGAGCAAGAGTATGTGACTCAGATGCTATCTGAGGCTATTCAATGAGTATTGAGATGGATTATCCAGGATCATCATGAGAGTCGCAATTATCCCTGCTCGGGGAGGAAGTAAACGGATTCCTCGCAAGAATATTAGGGCCTTTTATGGCAAACCGATGATTGCCTGGTCTATTGTGGCAGCACTGGAGTCGCATTTATTCGATCATGTGATTGTTTCGACTGATGCTGCTGCAATTGCCAAAGTAGCCAAACAGTGGGGCGCAGAGGTCCCTTTTATGCGCCCAGACAACCTGGCTGATGATCATACTGGGACAACAGAAGTTATGACCCATGCCACTCAATGGGCCATTGAGCAAGGTTGGCCTATCACATCTATCTGTTGTATTTATGCAACCGCACCATTTATTCAAGTCGATGATCTACAACGGGGATTGGAGATTTTAGATTCGGGAAATTGGGACTATGCATTTTCAGTTACAGAATTCACCGCGCCCATTTTTCGAGCATTGAGCAAAACCCCTGAGGGAAGTGTCGAAATGTTTTTTCCACAGTATCTTTTGACTCGGTCTCAGGATTTACCTCGGGCACTGCATGATGCTGGTCAGTTTTACTGGGGACGCCCCTCTGCATGGTTAAATGGCAAACATATTTTTCATGGGCACTCTACACCTATCATCATCCCAAGGTGGCGCGTGCAGGATATTGACAATGAAGAAGACTGGACTCGGGCAGAAATTATTGCCCCTGTCATTATGAACAAAATTGAATCTGATAATTAAAATCGAGGAGAGGTTATGGAGATTTTCTCAACTGAACAAGAAGCTTTTTGGGCAGGCGATTTTGGAGATAGCTACACCACTCGCAATCAGTCGGAACTTCTAGTTTCAAGCAATGTTGCCTTATTTTCAAAAGTTCTCAGCCGTACCCATCACGTCAGATCTGTCATTGAGTTCGGTGCAAATATTGGGCTGAACTTAAAAGCAATTCAACAACTGATTCCACAGGCAGAACTATCTGCGGTTGAGATCAACAAAAAAGCTGGAGAAATTCTACAGAAAGACAAGATACACACACATATACAGTCTATTTTTGACTTTTCACCTACACAAAACTATGATTTCGTCCTAATCAAAGGAGTATTGATTCATATTAATCCAGAGAGGCTATCTCAGGCATATCAGACATTGTATAAAGCCAGCAATAGATATATCTGTATTGTTGAATATTATAATGCTACCCCCGTTGAGATCTCGTATCGGGGGCATAAAAACAGACTATTCAAGCGTGATTTTGCAGGCGAACTGTTAGACCAATTTGACGACCTGACCTTGCTGGATTATGGCTTTGTCTATCACCGCGATCATCTTTTTCCACAGGATGATGTGACTTGGTTTTTACTTAAGAAGTCCCCTAGTTAGAGCAATACCTTATTTCAATGAGCCTACTGATTCGATCCGATGCCTCCTCTAAAATTGGGACAGGACATGTTGTTCGCTGTATGGCCCTGGCTCAGGCTTGGTTAGAAGTAGATGTGCCAGTAACTTTTCTAATGGCAATCAAAGCACCTGCACTAGAGTCTCGATTGCAAGCGGAAGGTATCAAGGTTGACTATCTGTTGGTATCACCGGGCAGTCAAGAAGATGCTGAACAAACTGTTATTAAAGCTAAAGCGTTAGGATCGCTTTGGGTAGTGGTGGATGGATATCAGTTTGGGGTTGATTACCAGCGAACGATCAAAATAGCCGGACTAAAACTGCTGTTGCTTGATGATTATGGGCATGCAAAGCACTACTGTGCAGATCTAGTGCTAAATCAAAATGTTTGTGCCCAGGAGAAGCTATATGCTAACCGAGAATCTAGTACGCAGCTACTCCTGGGGACGTCCTATGCGCTGCTGAGAAAAGAGTTTTGGCTCTGGCAAGGTTGGCAACGAAAGATTCCGACAGTGGCTCGGAAGATATTAGTAACGTTAGGCGGTGCGGATCCAGATAATATTACGTTCAAGGTGATTGAGGCCTTGAAAAAGCTCAAGGTCAATAACCTGGAAGTGATAGTAGTGGTTGGAGGCAGTAATCCTCACTATGAGCAATTACAAAAGGTTGTTGAGGCTTCAGAAATAGCCATTACACTCCATCGTAATGTAGCCCATATGTCTGAGCTGATGGCTTGGGCTGATTTAGCCGTCACAGCTGGGGGGAGTACCTGTTGGGAGTTGGCATTTATGGGGTTGCCAAGTCTGATGATAATTTTGGCAGAGAATCAGTGTGCGATCGCAGAAAAATTAGACACTGTCGGTGCCGCCATAAATTTAGGATGGCATAACAATATTTCCACCAATACTCTCCGACAACAGACTTATAGACTAGTCAATACCCCAAATTTACGACAAGCAATGACGGAGAGTAGTCGTCAGCTAGTAGATGGAGAAGGCAGCCAAAGAGTCCTCATGCATCTGCAAAATCAAAGACTCCGACTTAGAACTGTCAATGAGGATGACTGCAAACTGATATGGCAGTGGGCCAATGACCCAGATGTTAGGGCGCGCTCCTTCTCATCCCAACCTATTCCATGGGATGAACACGTTCAATGGTTCAATGCCAAACAGAAGGCTTTAGACTGCAGATTTTATCTGGCGCTCGATCTCCACGATAGTCCCCTTGGGGTCATTCGCTTTGATCTACACCAGGACAACGCCACAGTTTCGGTCACCATAGATAGTAAGTTTCGCGCTCAAGGCTATGGAAATCAGCTAATAAATCTAGCCACTGCCAAATTATTCAGAACTTCGAACATCACCTATATTTATGCCTACATCCAGCCGGATAACCAAGCTTCCCTCCGAGCTTTTCAAAAGGCGGATTTCAGAAAACTTGGCACAGTTACCCACAAAGGACTTCCTACAATCAAACTGTTAAAGGAGCAGCATAGGTGCAACAGTATCAAAAATGACCTGGCAATGCCTAGCAATCAGAGCTGAGACTCCGACCATCAGACTTATAATGTGAGGCTAAAACCTTAAATATGAAAGAGATTCAACTGGGCCAGCAAGCTGTCGGAACTAGCCAACGGCCTTTCATAGTGGCCGAAATGTCTGGCAATCACAATCAGTCATTGGAACGGGCATTGCAAATTGTTGAAGCAGCAGCCCACGCGGGTGTCCATGGACTCAAGATCCAGACCTATACTGCTGACACCATGACTCTTGATCTTGATACAGATGAGTTCTTTATTGAGGACCCCAACAGCTTATGGAAAGGCACCTCTCTTTATAAGCTCTACCAGCAGGCCCATACACCTTGGGAATGGCATCAAGCCATATTTGATAAATGTAGAGAGCTTGGAATTATAGGTTTCAGCACCCCCTTTGATGATACCGCTGTTGATTTTTTGGAATCACTAAATGCCCCCTGTTACAAAATTGCTTCCTTTGAAAATACTGATCTCCCCTTGATCCGCAAAGTGGCCAGCACAGGCAAGCCCATGATCATCTCCACTGGGATGGCAACAGTCGCTGAACTAGATGAAACTGTCTGTGCTGCTCATCAAGCAGGCTGCCAGGATATAATTTTGCTCAAATGTACTAGCACGTACCCCGCTACTCCCCAAAATACGAACATCCTCACCATTCCCCATCTGCGTGACTTATTCAATGTTCAAGTAGGACTGTCAGACCACACAGTTGGCATCGGTGTTAGTGTAGCTAGCGTGGTTTTAGGGGCCACGTTCATTGAAAAGCACTTTACCCTCAGTCGGACTGATGGGGGAGTCGATTCAGCCTTTTCAATGGAACCATCTGAAATGAAACGGTTAGTTATTGAGTCTGAACAAGCTTGGCAAGCGCTGGGTAAAATAAGCTATGGTCCGACAGAAGCCGAAAAAAAATCTTTAGTATTTCGTCGCAGCCTTTACGTGGTCGAAGACATCAAGGCCGGTGATATCTTTAGTATCAAAAATATAAGAGCAATTAGACCTGGATATGGATTACCACCAAAGTACTACGAAAAAGTCATAGGTAAAACAGCTAAAATTGACCTAAAAAAAGGAACAGCCGTCACTTGGGATTTACTCTAATTAGCTTATATTTTACCCCTTCTGATTACGCCTATAGAACATATACTACCTTAACCGAAAAAATCTCTTTAAAAGCCTATCTAATACATTTAAGGTGTGCGAAACATATCTGGAATTCTTAAACACAAACTACTATCTAGCTATGGAATTTACTTGGGATCTAACCTATTAAGTAGTGCCATACCTTTCGCATTTTTACCAATACTAACTCGATATCTTTCACCATCTGACTATGGCTTAGTTTCAACATTTAAGATCCTTTTATACATATTTTCTATACTTATTGGAGTAAATACTCACGGAGCACTAACTCGGACTTACTTCAAACTCCAGGATATCGATTTTAAGAAGTATTTATATAATTTAATAGTAATTTCTCTGGCCAGTTTTTTAATATTTTCAATCCTTGTCGAAAATATTATCCACTCACAAATAATACTCAGAGAAGTTCCAAAACGATGGCTTTCTTATGTGGTTTTATTTGCTATTTTTGAATCCTGGTCAAAACTACTATTGAGCTTGTGGCGAGTTCAAGAAAAAGCCCTCAGGTTTGGATTGTTCAACATCTTAAAAGCCTTATTTAACATCACTTTAACTATTCTTTTAGTAGTTCATCTAGAAATGGGCTGGCAAGGAAGAGTCTCAAGCATCATTGCTGTTGGCCTGGTATTCGGAGCATTTTCTCTATGGCACCTATGGCATAATCAAATATCAAATAATTACTTTAATCTCAAATATATTCAAATTGATCACCTTAAAAATGCTCTCAGTTTTGGCTTGCCACTTATTCCGCATGCTTTATCAGGATGGGTAATCAATTATATTGATCGATTTTTTATTGCTGCGATGATTGGCATGTCTGACGTTGGAATTTATAGTGTTGCTTACCAAATAGGAAACATAATTGGAATTCTAGCATTATCTTTTAATCAGGCTTGGAGTCCATTCTTATTCAAAGAGCTTAAGAAAGATAACTACCCAGTAAAGGTCAAAAT
>NZ_JADEXP010000169.1 GCF_015207065.1 Leptolyngbya cf. ectocarpi LEGE 11479
CTCTTTGATTGGTGCGTTACGCTTCGCTAACAGCACCCTACAGTTTATCCCAAACATCGTGAGGGATTTCGGGACTCTCCTCTGCACACCAATTAGGTGGGTAAATACCTTCTGCAACAAACCGATGCACGCTGGAATACTTCCAATCCTGTGGTTTCTCACATAATCCATGGCGTACCGGATTGTAATGAATATAATCACAATGGATCGAAAAGTCTTTTTCATTACGAATAAAATGCTCCCAATAACGACGCTGCCAGAGATTTCCTTCTCTTCGTTTCTGTCGTGATTGAGAAATTGTCCGTTGAATCTTTAATTCAGCCCCATACTGTTTAGTAACATAGGTTTTGATCAATCGGAGCCTGACCGAAAAATCCGCGTCATTTTCCGGCAACGTTAAGAGGCAATGAAAATGTTCAGGGAGTAATACAATCGCCTCGATTGAGAATGGATGATGTTCTTTAACGGTGATAAAGGCTTCTCGAAGGGCTTGGCGACCGATATCCCAACATAGCCATGGGACGCGTTGATAGGTTACTTGGGTAATAAAGTAGGTGCCCCCAGCAATGTAGGGACGTCGATAATTTGGCATCCTGAGAGCAGTGGTGATTATTCACGCTAGGGTGCCCAAGTGTAGAACGGCCTTCCCGAATGAAGTGAACCCCTAATTTTGGACAGTAAAATCAGATGATAACGAGTCTGGACGGCACATGCTGTTTGGTAGTTTGAACTTTGTTCAGACCAGCATCCACATTTTGCATACGCTCAACTATGCCGAGCCCAATGATTGGAGTCGTTCGCTACCTACCGGTCAGCCCAACGAGGTCATGGCGATTTTGCTCAAACGGGTGCGAGCTGATTAGAGTACTTATCAGAGTAGCTCTAGATTGATCAGGTCCCCAACCCGATTTCGGGGGCTTTAAATCTTTTCCCTAAGACAGTTAACCAATGTCAAAGTCCTGACCGTACAGTGTTTTCGCTGTTATAACTGGTGACATAACTTGAAAATCAAGCCCCATGGTTTTTGTTACTTCACCGTCTGTCCCACCTGCTCCGTCGGCCCTGATTGCTCCGTTGCCTTCGCCAGCAGCCATAAGTCCGACTTCGATATCTGCTAGAACAGCCTCGCCCCTATATCTGGCCCAGGCCGTCATTCCTGATGGCCCAACAAATGTAGATATCAACAATGACCAGATCACCATTGACGGAGGTGAACAAGCAGGGGCCAACCTGTTTTATGGGTTTGAGCGGTTTAATGTACCCACGGATGCGACGGCTGACTTTCAAGCAGATCCAACGGTGCAGAGGGTGGTTGGCCGCGTTACAGGGGGAGATAGCTCCAACGTTGACGGTCTGTTGACCGTAACTGGGGCACCCGCTGATCTGTTTTTGATTAATCCAGCTGGCATTGTATTTGGTCCTAATGCCCGTCTAGATTTGCCTGCTACGTTCACAGCGACAACGGCCCACGGGCTTAGTTTTGGTGAGTATTGGTTTAGGGCTACCGGGGAAAATTCAATCCAGGAACTGAGCGGAGTTCCCAGCGGACTGGCCTTTGCTGAGTCATCGGGGGCGATTGTAAACCTGGCCGATCTATCAGTGGATGGTGGTTTGATGTTAGCCGCAGGGACTGTGGTTGACTTAGGATCGCTGGCTTCAGAAAACGGTCCTGTCCAGGTTTTGAGCCCAGAATCGGGGACGTTTGCCCTCAGGAACGGTCTGCTACGGCTGGATTTGGCCCCAGCGGCGTTGCCTGCAGAGTTACTGGGAACACCGGTTCCCCTAGCGGCTTTATTAACTGGAGGAACCGCTGAACAAGCGGCTGCCATTACCGTTGATGCTCAAGGAAATGTGTCCCTGGCGGACCGGCCAGTTGCCGCTGGGGATAGTGTCATTAGTCAAATAACGGGGCAGTCAGCTCTGGTGGCGGCAGAAAATCATCTATACCTACCCAGCAGTGATATCAGTACGACCGAGTCGCTGACGCTGGTTGGCGAGCGGGTCTATGCCACTGATAGTGAGGCACAGCCTTTAGTCTTGAACGCTGGAGAAGGGCTGACTATCCAGGGACGTGAGGGGATTAATGTGCTGGCACTCTATAACGATCAAACGGCTATTGCTGGCGGTGCGATCGCGCTGGTTAGCAATCGCAACATTTCCCTAGATGCCCACATCAGCAGTCGTCAAGGCGACGTCAGCTTTACCACCTTCGACGGACAGTCTGCCGACTTTATTAGCCTCTACGACCCGATCATCAGCGCTAATGGTAATGTCTCCTTTGGCAGCTACGAAGGTCCGGCTCTCAAAGTTGAAGCAACCGGCAGTATCCTGGTGAATGGAGATATTACTATTACGGGGCCAGATACCACATTGTCTCAGTTGGTAAATTGGGAAAGTGTTGGTGATGTGCTGATCGAGACTTCGCAGTTTGGTGCTGGGCCTACCGCAGCCCCGTCTCAGGTAGTATTAGACTTAGAAAGTAATACCGTTAGTCGGGCTGAGTTAGAAACCTTTTTAGGGTTACCTGCCGGTAGCTTAAGCGGTCTAGGTAGTGGTACGGCTAATGAGGGTAGCGCGATCGCAACCACCTTTAGTGCTCAAACAGGCGATACAGTCAGCTTCGACTGGAATTTTGTTACAACTCTGATCGGTTTCTCGGCCAATGACGTTGCCTTTGTTTCGTTAACAGGTGTCCCCCCTAGTCAGCTAGCCGCCAGTGATTCTCCAAGTTTGACTCCAGGGGCTGATAATTTTTCGAATTTTCCAAGTCTCGGGTCTTTTTCACTCAGTGAGTCTTCCACAGGCCCCCAATCATTTTCTGTAAATATTCCTGCCAATGGCGACTATACATTAGGTATTGGCCTGATCAGTCAAAATTCGTCATCAGAAAATTCGTTGTTGTTAGTAGAGAATGTAACACCACAATCCCTCTTGATTTCCGATGAGTCCCTCTTAGCGACTAGTCGAGCACTGATTTTGCGGGCTGGAGAATCCGTGTTACAAAATCCTGCAAACATACCACAGTTAAATGTTCCTACCCTGAATACCGATTTTGTGAGCACTGGACTGGTCAGCGACCCGCCCGGTATTACAGTGAATGGCGACATTGATACTCAAGGTACTGGCTTCTCGGAGCCTGGTGGGCCAGTGATTTTGTCCGCGCCTGGAACTATTATCCTCAACGATGTGACCAGTGGAGCGATCGATATCGAAGGGGGCGATATTCATATTACTGGAGGAGATATCACGGCTGGACGAGTAAACTCGGGCGGAGGATTTTCTAATACGAGTGCAGTTACCCTCAATGCCACCACCGGCAACATTGTCGTTGAAACAATTTTTGCAGGCAGCGGTGGCGTTGATATTGAGGCAGCCGGTCTGTTTCAAGCAACCGGAACAGCTGAAAGAACAGCGAGAATCACCCTTGTTCCAGGGGTAGATGACGAACTAATTGAATTTTTACAGGCGGCCGACCCTGATGGTTTTAGTGAACTTGATCTTACCCAGCAAGTGCGGTTCATAATTCCCACTAGTATTGCCACTAGCCCTGAAGGAGGGCCTGGTCGTGTGCGAATACGTCATGGTGGTGCAGGTAACACAGTCAATAGTGCAGATTTCGAAATTCAAGGCACAGGCGCGGTAACAACAACACCGTTCTTTGTTGGTCCCAATCCTGATAATGTTACTATCACGGTTGATACCTTCGGTAATCAGCGGGTTGAAGGATTTGTCCCCTTGTTTGCACCAGGTGAGTTTCCCACAGACGCGAGTGGCACCAATGGAGCTATCTCCAAACTGACAGGAGATGGCAGCTTAGCAACGGCCTTTTTAGATGAACCGTTTTTACCGGAGCCGCCGGGACCTCAACCGCCCGGCCCCCAGCCACCAGGACCTCAGCCGCCGGGACCCCAGCCTCCCACCAATCCAGACTTCTCCACAGCTGATACGGATAATTTGGATGAGGAGACCGAAGAAGAAACGGTGGCAACCGATGGCAGTTCAGATAGCCTCCTGGCTCTGCGGGGAGATACTGAAGAGTGTGATGCGAATGAAATCACTCAAGAAGATGGTGTGACCAGACTGTCGGGCGATTGTTTGGAGGCTGATGAATCAACAGGGCAACAGAGCACAATACCTGATTTACCTCTGGAAGATTTTTCAAACGTTCTGCCAGAGGCAGATTTGAGCATGGATCAGCAAGGCGAGCTGTCAGGAGTCTTGTCAGAAGAGAATGTGCATTCTTCGGATCACGTTTTATCAGAAGGGAATATATATTCTTCGAGCGGTGAACCAGAGCTTGCATCTGTAGACAGTGGGGGCCTATGAACCGTGCAATAATAAGAGACTGGCGGCGGTGGTTAAAGCGATCGGTAAGCTTGTTTTTAGGGCTGTTGCTTGCCGTGTTGCTAAGCTTCCATGGTGGAACGAGCTGGGCACAAAGCCCGGCTGAACTATTTGCCCAGGGGCGACAGCAATATGATGAGCATAATTATGAAGCTGCGATCGCAACCTGGCAACAGACATTAGACCTCTACCATCGCCCCGAAGACCAAGCCGCCACCCTTAACGCTCTGGCCGCTGCCCACCTGGCTTTGGGCCAAAATCGCGCCGCTGTTGCCTGGACCAGCCGTGCTCTAGACACCGCCCAGCAAATCGATGAGCCCGCTCTGGCCGCTCGGCTTCAGGCTCAGGCTCTGGGAAACCAAGGCATTGCCCAGCGAGGGGTGGGGCAGTATTTAGATGCGATCGCAACCTACCAGCAGGCCCTCACCCTGATGCAGTCCCAGGACGACCAGCTGGGCGAGTCGCGGGTGTTGGGCCTGTTGGGTAACGCTTATGAATCTTTGGGGGATTTTGATCAGGCGGTTGAATTTCATCGGCGTAGTTTAGCGATCGCAAAATCTCTAAACAATCCCATGCAGGAGAGCGCTGCCCTTAACAATTTGGGAGCTACCCAGGCCACCGAAGGCAACTATGCAGATGCTATCGAGCTGTACCAACAAAGTTTAGCCATTGCCAAAACCCTCAATGACGACCTGCGCATCGGCTATGCCCTCAATAATTTAGGTACGGCCTACCATGCGCAGAAACAGCTGAATCAAGCCATTGAGCACTACAACCAAAGCCTCACCCTGGCTGAAACCGTTGGTAACACTGGGCTAGAAATCGATGCCCTCAGCGGTTTGGGACTAGCCTATGAAGATCGCGATGACTATGAGCGGGCCATTGCCCTACATGCTCGCAGCGTCGAACTCTCTACCAAGATTGACGATCCTCGTCGTCAGGGACGCGCCCTCAATAACTTGGGTCACGCCCGTTTTGGTACAGGCCAGTTAGACCAGGCCGAAGCCGTTCTACGTGACGCTATTGATACCTTAGAACAGCTACGTCCTACCCAGGACCAGTACAATATCTCGCTGTTCGACACCCATGTGCTCACCTATAATCTGCTGCAACAGATTTTAGTCGCTCAGGACAACCCCGAAGCCGCCCTAGAAATTGCAGAACGGGGCCGTGCCCAGGCCTTTGTTGAACTCCTGGCCCAGCGCTCAACCAAAATTCCTAATACCAAGATTTCCTTTGCAGATATTCAAGCCATTGCTCGAGACCAGCAGGCCACATTGGTGGAATATACCCTGGTACCCGATGCCAGTTTTAAGGTGCAGGGCAAACAGCGGGGTACGGCGGAAAGTCTATATATTTGGGTGGTGCAGCCTAGTGGAGAGGTCACATTCCGGCAGGTTGACCTCAAAGAGAATAATGTTTCGATTGCAGAGCTGGTAAAGACGAGTCGCGAACTGACAAGTCAGCGCTGGCGCTATCGCAGCGGTATACGCGGTAGCAGCCAACAGAATACTCGTCTGCGCTCCGCTATTCGTCCCGGCGATCGGGTTCGACGGGAAGGCGAACCGCTGGACTGGGCTCCCTATGAGGTCACCGCCATCGATCCAAGGGCTGGTACCGTCACCCTCAGCCACCCCGACTTTGTCTTACCCAACCCAGTTGTACCTCTCAGCGATGTCTACAAAATCACCCCGTCAGCCTTTGCCCCTGTACTACAAAAGCGTCAGCACTGGCGAGAGTTACACCAACTTCTCATCGCCCCTATCGCTGACCTACTCCCCAGCGATGCCAGTACCCGTATCGTTTTCATCCCTCAAGAACAACTTTTTCTAGTACCGTTTCCCGCCCTGCAGGCCGAAGATGACAGCTACCTAATTGAGCACCATACCATTGTGACAGCTCCGGCCATTCAGGTATTACAGCAGACTCACCAGCCAGCAGCCACACCATTCTCTCAGACCGATGCCATGCTAATTGTGGGCGATCCATCCCCCATGCCTGACAACTTGCAGCCGTTACCCCATGCCCGCACTGAGGCCAAAAGCATTGCCGAGCTGTTGAATACCAAAGCTCTCATCGGCCATCAGGCCACTGAGCCAGACATTAAGCAAGCCCTATCCTCCGCGCGACTGATTCACCTAGCCACCCATGGATTTTTTAACGAAACCAATCCGTTAGAAGGCTCCCTAGCCCTGGCCCCAGCGGCTGGTGATATCCCTGGTACGGTCGGCGATGGGTTTCTAACCGCCGCAGAGATTTTAGAGAGTCAGCTCAATGCAGATCTGGTAGTGCTAAGCGCCTGCGATACCGGTCGCGGTCGCATTACTGGAGACGGTGTGGTGGGCCTATCGCGGTCATTTTTAGCCGCAGGAGCCCCCAGTGTCATGGTGTCCTTGTGGCAGGTGCCCGATGAAGCTACCTCGGCCCTGATGTTGAGTTTCTACCAGCAGCTTTTAGCGGGAAAAGACAAGGCCCAGGCACTGCGACAGGCGATGCTATCGATGCTGGATGCCTATCCCGCTCCGCTTAACTGGGCCGCGTTTACTTTGGTAGGTGGTTAGGCTACCCGTCATTTTCTTCCAAATAAAGACTCACATCCTCAAGAATGCGGGTTAGCTCCGCCTCAGTGGTTAGCCGTATGCGCTCGTCCCGTACCGTAACCAGCAGCTTGGCGGCAAATGGACTGGGCCAGATATTAGGGTTACAGAAAATTTCCAAAAATACATCCCCCGTGTGACGATACTCCGTTGGCTTCACCGGCTGGGGTCTACCGGCACCGACTGGGGCCGCAGACTTAGCTTTAAGCGTTTGGATCAGGTTTGCTAAAGAGTCCTTTAGCTCCTGGGCCGCTGCGACGGAAAAACTAAACTGTACCGAACCTTGAACCAGATTGAGGGTAAGGGGGGAAGCCATAGAAACCATGGATGGGAGTGCTTGCCGATCCTACCGCTGCACCTTGGCCAGAAACGTCACCGTTATAAAGTTTTAGGGTCTACACTGCCGTCAGGTAAGTTTTTGCAACTTTTGTTGCACCTGGTTACTGCTAGCTCACCCTGCTCGATACGCTGGTGGGGTTATTGATCGAGCTGTTGCCCCTTTTGTATCTAGAGGAGATATCAATGGTTGTAACCTGTGTCCATATATTTGTAAAGCCAGAACATGTGGATGACTTTATTGCAGCCACCAAGGCAAACCACACCGGTTCTGTCCAAGAACCGGCTAATATCCGATTTGATTTTTTACAGGATCCGGACGATGCCACTCAGTTTATGCTCTACGAAGCCTACGAAACGGCAGAGGGCGCCGCTGCCCACAAACAAACTGCCCACTACCTGACCTGGCGTGAAGCCGTTGCCCCCTGGATGGCCCAGGCTCGCCAGGGTAAGCCCTACACCGTTCTTGCACCCTAGACCACAACGGATACCCGTGATGTTTGCAGACTTTAGCTTTGCCAAAGTACCCCCGATTTACTTTGGAGCCGGAAAACGGCAGCTGATACCCTCCTGGCTGCAGGAAAGAGGATTATCACGGCTGCTCCTGGTGATAGGTGGGCAATCGCTAAAAAAGACTGGCATGCTGGCTCAAATCGAAGCGAGCCTGCAACAGGTTGGGCTGACCTATGAAATTATCAGCTGCACTGGAGAGCCCACGGTTACTTTTATTGACTATACGTGCAATACCTATCGAGATTCAGGCATTCAGGCTGTAGTCGGTATTGGTGGCGGCAGTGTGGTCGATGCGGGCAAAGCGATTTCCGCCATGTTGCCTCACCGTAATTCCATCGTCGATCATTTAGAAGGGATAGGCAAAGGTATTCCCCACAGTGGCAAAAAAGTCCCCTACCTAGCAGTTCCTACCACCTCTGGCACCGGTAGTGAAGTCACTAAAAATGCCGTCATCAGCGAGGTCGGTCCCCAGGGGTTCAAAAAATCTATCCGCCATGAAAATCTTATTCCTGACGGCGTGATTGTCGATAGCGAGCTACTGGTTGCATGCCCTGCCCACATAACCGCCGCCTGTGGTTTAGATGCCTTTACTCAGCTGCTAGAACCCTATTTGTCGCCTACAGCCAGTCCCATTACAGATGCTCTGGCCTGGAGTGGGTTGACGGCCATGGGACCAAACTTGTTGGCGGCCTGCGGTGAAGGGGCCGACGATCTAGCAGTGCGTGAGTCCATGGCCTACGGTTCGCTGCTCTCGGGCATTTGTTTAGCCAACGCCGGTCTGGGAATTGTCCATGGCTTAGCCTCGCCGCTGGGGGGATTTTTCCCCATTCCCCACGGTGTTGTTTGTGGTACACTGCTCGCCACTGCGACAGAAACGAACTGGAAAGCACTTCTAGACAGAGAGCCCTACAGTCCAGCAGTGACCAAAATGGTAAAGTTGGGTGCATTTCTAGCAGATGAATCAGGCAAAGTCCCCACATATTATGGTGAAGCGCTCTGCCAAATTTTACGAGATTGGACCCAGTTCCTGCAGTTACCCAGGCTAGGAGACTACGGCGTCAAGGCGTCAGATTTGGAGCGGATAGTTGCTAAGACTCGTAATCGTAATAATCCAATTCAGCTGACCCAAGCTGAGATTCAAAACCTAGTTCTAGAACGACTATAGATTTTGCATTCTGTTTTTAGCTACAACCCAAAGTATCTTTTAGCTGGTTAATAACTTGTTTTGGTAAGCGTCGGTCTAGGTTACTGAGGGTTTCCAGCCATTGACAGAGTGTTGCTGGTGTTGAGAGCTTGCGCTGATAGGCTTCTTGAATAATCCATAGGGTGCCATGGACTGTTACAGTTTGCTGCTGGCAAAGAGTTCGAAGTGGCTTCTCATTCGTCAGGAGTAGACGTCTATGAGCTTTGGCATAGTAAAAGTTCAGTAGATCGGGGTTGCTTAAGTTACCCTGACGATAGACTTGTGCTTCCTGAAACCATTCAGTTTTGGTCTCAATGGGTTGAACCCCTGCTTCTAGAATGTCGGCAACTAAATTAGGCTGTGAGACGTGATCACACTCTTCTAAAACAACATCAAGCACTTCTATGGTCTCTAACTGACACAGAATGTCTAATCCTTGCACATACCCGAGGTCGATTAAGACATTGGCATCTGATAGTAAAATCAATCGCCGTCTTCCTCCATCCAGTTTGCTAACTGTTGGCGAATGTCTATCAAATGCTTATCCAGAACTTCGGCAGCTCTTGATACTGTGAGTTCTTCTCTCAGTAGGGCTAGAAATACCAGCCTCTCTAACCGTGTCAGGTGCTGAGGGGTTGGCAGTTGAGGTTCTTCGTTGACACCGTACTTTTTCTTGAGGACGCCGATTTGTTGCCCCTGTTGCTTTTTGGTGATGAGACCCAGTTGACCAGCTCGATATAAAATGGTCATTAGGCTAACACCGTATCGGCGCTTGATATCTGCTAGAAGCGGTTCAGGTATCCAGCGGTTTCGATAGGCTCTTAGTTCTCGATAAATAATGTCACGGGAAAGTAGAACAGCTCCGGCTAAGTGGTTAGCTGCTTTTTCTCGTGGATCGTTTTTGCGAGTTTGGTTATGTGGGTGATTGTATTCCTGACGATGGAAAATGAGGTGACCGAGTTCATGCAGTGCGGTGAAGAACTGACGTTCAGTGGGGTGATTAGCATTAACAAAAATGACGGTTCCAGTGGTATCAGTGTAAGCAGAGAATCCCGAGATGGTTTCTGGTAGAGGATGCAGAATAATTTTTAGGCCTTTAGCTTCTAACAAAGCTAGGACATCTCCTAGGGGATAGGTTTCACCCACACCTAACCAATCACGGATTTCTTTAGCGACTTCTTCAACGACATCTTCGTTGTAGCCAGTCAGTGGACGCATTTCTGGCAGCGTTGGTATTTCGCCTACAATCTGCTCAACTGCGGCATAGTCTACGGACTTTTGAGTTAAGTGGGCTCTTAGGGTAGGCGTCAGCATAGAGGGCTGATCGGCACGAAACATGAGTCCAGCCGGTGCAGAGAGTGCAGCCGCAGGGCCAATCAGTAGCTCTAAGGCAATGCCCAAAGTTTTAGCAATTTTAGAGAGCTGAACTAGAGATACTGTGCGTTCTCCCTTTTCCCAAGCTGCAATAGTTTGACGCGTTACACGCAGGGACTCACCCAACTGATCTTGGGAAAGCCCCATTTGCTCCCGATAGGTTTTTATAGAGTTAACATTTGACATTTAATATTATTAGCTAAAATTGATCACATGTTAAATAAATATAACACTGAGAATATTTTCTGGCGGAGGGTAAAAACCAGCATATCGCCGCTCATGCTGGAGGATAGGATGTCCAGGCGTTAGCCAAGCAAAAGGCATACACGGGCATCCCAAAGAAATTGCTGTTTGACAGAATAAACAATCCCAAAATGCATTGCATCTGCAAATAGGCCAAGGGCCAAGGTCCCAACACCTATTTTTCCAGAGGCCATGGTGTTATTAAATTGGTGATTACTCTCTTATCAAGGTAATCAGTTCCACATTTACTTAGCGTCTGAGACTCTTAGTTATGGATATTGCGTACGATCCAGTAGCTGAGGGAAAGAGACAAGATGGCAACGGCTAATCCGATCAGGCTGACGCCGGTTACCTTTTCTAGATCCAGAATAATAATCTTACGGGCCACCGCCGTCAGGGAGGTGACAATCACCAGCTCCACCTGCACCACATGCTTTTTTAGGTAGGCCGTGATATTTTCCAAGATTTCTAAGGCGATCAGTACGCTTAGAAATAAGCCAAAAATCTCGCTGAGGGTACTTTTAAAGAAGCCAGCAGGGCTCGGTTCTAATAGGGCTACGGCTAAAAATCTCGCTAGGTCGATCATGATCACAAAGATCACAACTAGCATGGCAACGGACAGGAGCTTTGAGACGATGGTTTCAATGTGATCGATGCCGTGCAGAAAGCCTTCAGCACTCAGCCAGTGCCACCGCTTGCCATCTTTATTACGCCCCATAGTTATGCCCCATAGCTATGCCCACAGTAGTGCTCCAGAAAACGGATTCCCTAGGAAAACTATACAGGTAGCCAGGTAAAGGCAGCAGTACCGCTAACGAGATTCACGATACTGCTGCTTACTACCCACCCTGGGGTTGGACCAATTTACATAAACCGTCCGGCCATCTTTAACACATCGCCCATGTCCACATCGCCATCACCATCACCATCTAAAAAGGCAGTGACCAGGGGATTACCCTCAGCCGCTTTGCCTGTTTTGGCAGAACCCTGGTTGAGAAACTTCATCACAATGGGAATGACCATGGGTAGCATAGCCATTACCTGAGTAGAGTCTAAGCCGGTCTTTTGCTCAACTACTGATGCAATTTGAGTCTGCTGCTCAGGGCTAAATAGTTTAGGTAGTACACCAGTACCATCGGTCGTGCCCTGCTTGACCAGGTCAAGCACAGCATCCATCCCCTGGTTCTGTTGTTTTTCCTTTAGGGCCGATTGGACAAAACCACCGACTACAGAGGCCGCTTGCTGAGTGGCGGAGCTGTTAGCATTGTTTGCCTGGGCAACCTGCTGCGCCATCGATACAATTTGGCCAAGCTGACCGATGCTGGCTTCACGATTGGGGTCCTGGATGGCTCCCATTACTTGATCAAATATTCCCATGGGAATTTAAGGTGTCCTTGGTTAGCAACAATTAGGTGGCACGTATCCACCTTGTGTGTATGGTAAGACGCTAGGCTAGCTCCAAGGCAAAATTGGCAGCTTCATTTTAGGAAGGCGATCGCATATGAGGCGACCTTTAATCATCGCGATTGTGGTTTTGGTTTTTCTGGGTGTGATGCTGTGGCTGATCAGCACCCTGGGGACGCTATATGCAGGTTTGTCGAATCTCAATCCGTGGGTTGCTCAGGCCATTACCACACTGGTTTTGCTGCTATTGCTGGCAGCGCTGGGGGTGATTGGTTACTATGGCTGGCTATTTCTACGTCCGCGCGTACAGCCGCCACCGGTTCCCAAAACCACCGACGAAGCGGCGGTGGCCCATCTGCAAAGCCTTGATCAGCAGCTGAGCCAAATTGAGGATGAGGTAGCTCGACAAGCTTTGGTTGAACGGGCCAAAACGGTGACCCATGCCTTTGAACAACAGCGGCTGCAGCTGGTGATTGTGGGCAGCGGCTCGATGGGAAAGACGTCGTTGGCCAATGCGCTGATGGGGGAAATGGCGGGGAAAACGGCGGTGACTAAAGGAACAACCACCCAGCAGCAGGATTACCGAGTGGCGATTCCGGCTATTGATGGGGAAATCATTCTCAGTGATAGCCCAGGTTTACTAGATGCGGGGGGGATGGACCAGGCGAGTCGAGAGCTGGCCGCCCAGGCGGATCTGCTGCTGTATGTGGTGGATAACGATCTGCATCGAGCCCAGTATGAGATTTTGATGCAGCTGTTGGCGGTGGGTAAACGCACCCTGGTGGTGCTTAATAAAATAGACCTGTACGCCGATGATGAGGTGGAGCTGTTGCTGACAAAACTGCGGCAGCGGTTGGGACAGCAGCTGGAGGCTCAAGATGTGGTTGCGATCGCAGCCCACCCCAGCGACCATCCCCCATTTATCCAACCCCTGATCGACCGCATCATCACCATCCTGCGCGCCGAAGGTCGTGACCTGATTGCCAACAATATTTTGTTACAGTCCCAGCGTCTGAGTCTCGAAGCCCGGCAGCTGCTCAGCCAGCAGCGGCAGCAGCAGGCCGATGTGATTATCGACCGCTATCAGTGGATTGGGGCCGGTGTCCTGGCCGCCACGCCCTTACCCGTTATCGATATGCTGGCCACCGCCGCCGTTAACACCCAAATGGTGGTGGAATTAGGGCAAGTTTACGGCATCGCCGTCAGTATTGAAGATGCCCGCACCCTAGCCATTTCCCTAGCCAAAACCAGGGGTAGCCTGCGGCTGGC
>NZ_JADEXP010000643.1 GCF_015207065.1 Leptolyngbya cf. ectocarpi LEGE 11479
GGGGGATGGGGATGGGGATCGATCGTCTGGTTATGCTTTTGACCGATGCTCCCAGTATTCGTGATGTGATCGCGTTTCCTTTGCTTAAGCCCGAACAAGGGGGAAGCGATTAAGATATCAGCGTTTGTGTTCTGAACTATAAGATTTGTCTGTAAGATACCGGTATCTAGCCATTTTTGATAGATCGGTTCATCCTCTGAAGCAGCACCGACAAATTATTTGGACAAACTGATTAAACTATAGGGGGAGACTGCTGAGTACATCTGCTGTATTAGCAGTCTTCTACCAGTGCTTAAGGGGGCAGCAGGTAGCGTTCCGTAGATCAGCACCGCCAGCGTTAAATTATATTTTTGGCTAACTCATATAAATCACTATGGCTCAGTCGTCTGCAGAAAGCACGTTGGCCCGTTTATCGCAGGGCACCACGCCGGGGCGTCTCAAGGCCCAGGTTCAGCATCTAACTAAGCCTAGATTTATTGAGCTTTTGGAGTTGATCATCCAAGAATTTGAGTATTTTCTCAAAGCCATTCATCTGATCAATAATCAATCGCTGGAAACCCTTTTAGAAGAACTGCTAGAGGCGTTTACCCTGAAAATTGGTCAGATTCTCCAGGCCGACCGCACCACCATTTTTATTGTGGATGAGGAGAATCAAGAACTGTGGTCTAAAATCGCCCAGGGTGCGGGAGAAAAGGCCATCGAAATCAGAATACCGATGAATAAGGGTATTGCTGGCTATGTGGCTGAGACCAAGAAAACTCTCAATATTCCCAATGCCTACGATGACCCCAGGTTCAACCGAGCCACCGATGAAGAAACGGGCTATCGCACTAAAAATATTTTGTGCATGCCTATTTTTAGCAATGACACCAAGGTGGTTGCGGTGGTCCAGCTGCTAAACAAAATTGGCGAGGAACGATTTACTCACCAGGATGAAAAGGAGTTTGAATCCTTTGCTCGCTCCATTGGAGTGTTGCTAGAAAGCTGTAATTCGTTCTATACCGCAGCCCGCACCCAGAAGGGACTCAATGCCCTACTCAGTGCTATTTCCTCCTTGGATCAAAGTTTGGAACTAGAGGTAACGCTACAGTCAGTGATGGCGGAAGCCCAAAAGCTGATGCAGGCGGACCGTAGCACCC
>NZ_JADEXP010000170.1 GCF_015207065.1 Leptolyngbya cf. ectocarpi LEGE 11479
ATATTTGCCAGGGGTTTTAGATGTGGAAATATTTTTTCCTGTAGCGGTCACTAGCTGACAGATAGGGCTCGCTATTTTTGGGCACGGGGCTCCAGATATGCAAGTTCTTTCAAAAGAGAGCACGGGTGATTTTTATGACCCCCCTTGAGCCAAAGGGTAATGGCGATTGAGATAGGCTTCGGCTGAGGCTGCTGCTGTCGTGATATCACCATCTAAAATTGCATGGGTGAGCGCCGTCAGTATTTGACGATAGAGGGGGCCAGGTTCGTATCCCAAGCGTTTGAGGTGATGGCCATCAATGGGCAAATGAACATGAATCAGCTGGGTGATGTATTGCCAAATATAGGTGCCAATGGTCTGAGGGTGACGGACGCTGATCAGCAATAACAGGGGTAAATCGTAAAGTATCAAGGTTTGATAGATAAAGCTTGGTCGGGGTTGAGCGGTTTGCTGCAATGTATCTGACAGGTGGGCTTCTATGGGGGCTAACTGCTGTAAGCGTTGGATTGACCCCAGAGGAAGTTGTAAGTTGGTGGCTATTTGCGATCGCACCTCCACCCTAGCTAACAACACCTCCAGCCTGAGTAACCAAGGAGCCACCCCAATATCCTCACCAACTTCCTCCATAAATCGCTGCTGCCAGCGGCCTACTCGATGTAGCTGTCGCCATAGATCCGCATCAATCGACAGCGACGGGTGTAAACAGCTCAAAGCCCCCAGCTTATCCAGCAAGCCTAAAGACTGGGCCCAGGAGTCCGTCTGAAAAATGTAGCTCAGCTCGGTTTTTAGGCGGGTTTGCAGCGCGGGCAGCCGCCTCTGGGTCTGCTGCGTCTGTAGGTCTGCATAGATGCCACTATCGACCGCGTACCGAATAAAGGTTTCAGTCTGAGGGGCAATCACAAATCCCAACCGGACGGCGAAGCGTACGGCTCGAAAAATACGGGTGGGGTCCTCGATAAAACTATTGGCATGGAGTACTCGTACCTGACGCTGCTGAATATCTAAATAGCCCCCAAAAAAATCGAGCAGCAGACCTGGCTGGGGCGATGTCAAACGAATCGCCATGGCATTGATGGTAAAGTCCCGCCGGTAGAGATCTTGGCGAATTGAGCTGGGTTCTACTTCAGGGTTGGCGGCTGGATAGGGATAAAATTCTGTGCGAGCCGTCGCAATGTCAATCATCAAAGGGGCATGCCCCGCCCGCGTTCGCCAAATCAAGGCAGCCGTCTGAAACTCGCCATGCACCTGAATCTGGGCATTGGGATATTGCTTTTGTAGCTGCTGGGCTAAAACGACGCCTGCTCCTTCTACTACTGGTGAGCGAAAGCTATCCACTACCAAATCGATATCTTTTAGGGATATGGCTGTACCGTCAGGGGCCAGGAGCAAGTCTCGAACAGCCCCACCTACGACGTACAGATGCCATCCTCGCTGCTGGGCCGCAACAGCAATTTGGGTCAGCAGAGTCCATAGTTCCCCTGACTCTAGTGCCGTAGGGTAGGCCTGCAGTGACGTTTGTAAACGCCCATAGACATCTGTTTTCAAAGGAACTGCCGCATCGTTATCCCTTGACTGAGTCGGGTACATTTGCCGTAAAACGTCAGTGCGAGTGACAATGCCCACCAGCTCGTCGTGATCGACGACAGGCAGTCTGCCCACGTCGTAGGTGACCATGAGGGCCTGAATCTCATTGAGGGGCGTACAGGGGGCGATAGTTTTCAACGTGAGCGTCATGTATCCCTTGACTGGGGCATGGCCAAATCCATGGTGCAGTGCCAGGTCAATATCTCGTCGTGAGATAATACCCTGCAGTTTTCCCGCCTCATTGGCCACACAGAGACCCGAATGACCATAGCGCAGCAAAATGCGTTGGGCGTCTGCTATGGTCGTTGCCGGTCGAATGGTCCGCACCGGAGATGACATGATTTCCTGGGCCGTGATCGATGGACGATGGGATTGGGTGACCGCTTCACAGAGCTGGTTAAAGAGGCTGCCAGGTTCATGGCTGGTGACATTGGCGGCGGCCGCGCAGACATGTCCGCCGCCGCCATAGGGATGGAGTAATGCTCTACAATCCATGCCCGTTTGCGGACTCGTACGCCCAATTAATGTCAGCCGAGACTTGGCCTTTGCGGTATATGTGACCCCTAGCAACAGGCTATCTAGCCCAAGTAACGCCATCAGATGGCTAGCTAAGCCTGACAGGCCGGGGACAAAATCTGCGGTTTCTAAGTAAACAGTGCCGACAGCGTAGCCGTCTATCTGCTGTATATCGATGGTGTCTAAGGCGATACTCAGAAGGCTTTGTAGCGTCTCCGATAGACCTGGCTCCATCGCATCAGCAATAGTCTGTTGATTTGCTCCTTGGGCCATTAGCCAGGCCAGGGCATAGGCATCGCGGTGAGTCGTTTGGGCAAATGTCAGTGACCCCGTATCACTGTGAATCCCCAGGGCCATGACCGTAGCCTGGGTGGGAGAGATGTGTGTGTCTGTCTGTTTTAGGGCCTCAACCACGAGGGTGGTGGTGGCACCAACGGCCTCAATATAATGCTCGCCAGGTATATCAGGGGCAGATTCAGTATGGTGGTCGTAGATAGCAATGGGTAGCTGGTTTGCGATCGCATGCTCAACCCAAGCTGTCGCCCCGCCTACCCGACTGAGCCGATGAGCGTCCACCAGTGTTATGGATCTAATCATGGGCACCGTTACCGCCCGACGTTCAATCAGTGGGTATTCATCTCGATGCAGTGCTAAAAAGGTCTTGACCGCAGGGTGAGCACCGCCCGTGAGCACAATACGACTACCCGGACACAGGCAGGCCAGACCTACCGCTGCTCCCAGCGTGTCAAAATCTGCAGTTGTATGGCAAAGGATTAAGTCCATAGCGTACCCATTAGCCCTACTCAAACGCTGGACCAAGCGCTCGTCAACAGAGTCAGAAAATATTAGCCCAGCAAAATTAATCCGATAGATTCAGATAAAACGCTTCCGTTAGGGGCCAAATGTTTGATAGCGTACTAAACAGGGCGATCAGTGCTCCATACTGTATCACCATCAATAGATTAAGAGGCTTGTCCAAGTCTGTGATCAAAATTCTGCTCAGTTGATAAACCGCATCCATACTCAGAACTGTGGTTTTTTCCATTCACCATGGAAGCTTAATGTTCTAACTCGGCTGTGATTTATGGCAGGTTTTTATCTGGACATGGCGTGTCAGATCTTTTGCTGTCTTGAGAGTGGCGAGTTATGTCTATCCTGTTCCAACTGTTTTTATTCGTTCTGGTAGTTTGGTCATTTGTAATGGTGATCGGGGTTCCCGTGGCCTACGCTTCACCTCAAAATTGGGAACAATCAAAGCGCCTAATTTTTCTAGGTTCCATTATTTGGGGCGTCTTAGTCATTGTAGTGGGTAGCCTCAACTACCTTGTCGTTTAGGACGTTATGTTACGAGCTTCGGTTGCTGTCCTACACTACCGTAGTTGCTTAGATTACCCATACAGAATACTGACTGTCAGGTGGTAAGGTCATTGGGGCCTGCCACCTTATTTTTTCAAGAAAAGTAGAATTACTCCCATGGCTGTTTTTGAAGGAAGTTTCGACCGCGCTAGCACATCTAGATTCGCGATTGTCATTGGTCGATTTAATGATTTAGTAACCAACAAATTACTAGAGGGTTGTCAGGACTGCCTCAAGCGTCATGGCGTCAACGTGGACCCCGATGGCAGCCAGGTAGATTATGCTTGGGTTCCTGGCAGTTTTGAGGTGGCCCTAGTGGCGCGGCAGCTCGCCCTCAGTGGTCAGTACGATGCCATCATTTGCCTGGGGGCTGTCATTCGCGGGCAAACACCTCATTTTGACTACGTTGCAGCCGAAGTCTCCAAGGGTGTCGCCGCCGCTGGGTTTCAAACCGGTGTGCCAGTCGTGTTTGGGATCTTGACCACCGATTCGATGCAACAGGCACTAGAACGCGCAGGTATTAAAAGCAATCTCGGCTGGAACTACGCCATGAGCGCCTTAGAAATGGCTAGTCTGATGTCCCAGCTGCCTCAATCAGCGGTGCCTAACGCTGTTCCTCAGCTCCTAAAAGCCACAGAGGCCTGAATCAGCGATTGATTTAGCCATGGAGATCATACCAATGTTGGCGGACCTGCTTTTTTTAGAATTGGTTTGACAAAGAAAGACTCTTTATGGCATCCTAGATAAGGTCAAACAAGGCAAATGCGGGTGTAGCTCAGTGGTAGAGCGTCACCTTGCCAAGGTGAATGTCGCGCGTTCGAATCGCGTCACCCGCTTTCTAAAAGAAACTTTTTTAGGTTACGCAATACTCCTGAAGCATAGGTTTAACTATAAGTTTTCACCTATTACTAGGTATACGCCAACTTACACGAGCAAAAAAGTATCCTAATTTACCAGCTTGGAACACTAGCTTTGGCGAAATGAGTGAAGGTTAGCTAGCTCTTAATGTCAGTTGGCTGTTCTGTATGTTTGATTTATCGATTTGCCAGCTCAAGCGCCTTTAATTCAGCTAAATCTAGAACCATCCCTTCGCGAGCCACGATGCTGTTAGGAAACTCAGCTGCTGTCTTGCGACCAATATCATCCATAAAATCATCATCATGGAGAGGATCGTGGTGAAATACCACTAACTTTTTCACATTAGCCGCTTTTGCCAGTTTGACCGCCTCTTGCCAGGTGGAATGTCCCCAGCCCACCTTGCTGCTCCCCTCAGAGTGATACTCCGCATCGGTATAGGTGCAGTCATAAATCATGACATCGGCGTTTTGGGCTAGGTACAGTACATTCTCATCCAGCCGATCTGGAAAGTGTTCGGTATCGGTTATGTAAGCAGCTACTAACCCGTTCCACTCCACTCGATATCCCACAGCTTCACCGGGATGATTCAGCAATGCGTTCATAACATTGATGTCACCAATAGCCACCGTTTCGCCAATGGACAGATCACAAAATTTCAGCTGTGCTTGCATGATCTGTAGGGGCACCGGAAAGTTGGGATGCAACATTTGATCATTGAGACGCTGCTCAATCGTTGCACCATTGGGTGCAATCACACCGTATACCTCAAACTGATTGCTGGGTAGAAAGGCGGGGACAAAAAAAGGAAATCCTTGAATATGATCCCAATGGGAATGGGTAAAGAATAAGCTAGCTTGAACGGGTTTACCTTCGTCTAATAAATACTGGCCTAATTCTCGTAGCCCTGTTCCTCCATCAAAAATCAAACGCTCATCATTGATTCGCATCTCAATACAGGATGTGTTGCCACCATAGCGAACCGTTTCGGCACCGGGACAGGGAATACTGCCCCGTACTCCCCAAAAGTGAATCGTAAATTGAGCCTTCGAGTCGGACATCAGTGGGTATTAATGACGTGAATGAGGGACGCGAATCTCGCTTAATGGCAATTGACTAAGTTCTTTAAACCCATTAGCGCAGCGTATCCCCCTTTTTTCTAAAGAAATAGGCGGTGATCAGGAGTGATCTTACCCAGTGATTTACACAAAACCTCTGTAAACCTAGAGTGTCTTTATAGATCAAGCCATAGTGCGCATATCCGCCATCGTTAAGATTTTTGCATCAGGTATAGTCGTCTGGGCTGGTTTGGCCTTCACATCGAGCTTTATCTAGATTAGGCCATATTGCTTACGGTCAGTTTGCCCAAGGCTGTATCAAAAATAGGTGTTGCTAGACCTGTTCTATTCTAGCTATGTCATAGCTTAAGCAGATGGCTCTGTAGGACAGATAGGTCACCATAGGCGGTCAGATCGTAGTGGAGTGGTGTAATCGTAATATATCCGGCCTTGATAGCCTTTACATCTGTCGTAAATTCTGTCGTGAATTGAGCCATCTGGTCTTTATTTTGGTTCGAGTTAGGACTAAGGGGTAAATTGCGATCGCTTTCTTCTAAGACTTCCCCTGCTAGCCAGTAGTAGGTTTTGCCACGGGGATCAATGCGTTTCTCAAAGAGATCGCGATAGCGACGGACTCCCAAGCGCGTTATTGCCACCCCTTGGATCTGAGGTTTAGAGACCGGCGGAATATTGAGGTTGAGCAATAAAGGCTGCTCCAGGTGAAGCATTGTGGGGACTAGCTGACAGGCATAATCTGCCGCTGGCTGAAAGTCAGAATGGGTAAAACTTGCCAGGCTTAGCGCCAGACTAGGGATGCCCTCGAGTAAACCTTCCATGGCTGCCGATACGGTCCCCGAATAAAGGACATCATTGCCAAGGTTCGCGCCATGGTTGATGCCTGAGAGCACACAGTCGGGAGGGCTGGCGAGCAGCGCATCCAGGGCGAGCTTTACACAGTCAGCAGGAGTGCCTGAGCAGGCCCAGGCTTGAACACTCTCATGATAAATGGAGCTTACCTGTTCAGCTCGAATGGGGCGGTGCATGGTAATCCCGTGACCGGTGGCAGAACGCTCGCGATCGGGGCAGACCACACTGACCTCGTGCCCATTAGCGGCCAAGGTGTTGGCTAGGGTGCGAATACCTGCGGCAAAAATGCCGTCATCATTACTGACTAATAGTTTCATAGGGAATCAAAGCTTGGGTGTAGACTAAAGATTGTCTTTTATGCCCCTCCTTCTTCGACCTTTTGGCCCGTATGACCACCGACCTAGAGCAGCAACTGAGTACATTACAGCAAGACGCTAGCGATGCGATCGCAACCCTGAGTAGCCTAGAAGCACTCGATCAGTTTCGGGTGGGGTATCTGGGCAAAAAAGGTAAGCTCTCTAAAATCCTGGGTGGTATGGGCAAGCTGTCCGCAGACGAGCGCCCTCGCATTGGTGCCCTGGCCAACCAGGTTAAGACAGCCCTGCAAACTAGCATCGATGGACGTAAAACAGCTTTGCAGGCAGCCAAGATCCAAGCTCAGCTAGAGGCTGAAACCTTAGATGTGTCCATGCCGGGTACCTATCTACCCCAGGGACGAGTCCATCCCATCAACAGCATCATCGACCAGATTACTGATATTTTTATTGGTCTTGGCTACACGGTGGCTAGTGGTCCCGAAATCGAAGAAGACTACTATAACTTCGAGGCTCTCAACTTTTTGCCCGACCACCCCGCGCGGGATATGCAAGACACGCTATACCTGCCCAACGGCAAAATGATGCGTACCCACACCTCCAATACTCAGATCCGCTACATGGAAAACCATGAGCCTCCCCTGCGAGCATTGGCAACGGGGCGCTGCTACCGACGAGATACGGTAGATGCCACCCACGCGGCAGTCTTTCATCAGATTGAGTTTTTTGCAGTTGACAAGAATATCACCTTTGCCGATTTACGGGGCACTATTCAGCTTTTCTTAGAGGCTCTATTTGGCGATATTGAAGTGCGACTGCGCCCCAGCTATTTTCCGTTTACCGAGCCCTCTGCTGAGGTTGACGTGAAATGGCAGGGCAAGTGGCTAGAAGTACTTGGCTGCGGCATGATTGATCCCAATGTGCTGAAGTCTGTGGGGTACGACCCAGAAGTTTACAGCGGGTTTGCGGCAGGTCTTGGTGTGGAGCGTTTAGCCATGGTGCAGAGTCAGATCGATGATATTCGTCGGTTATATGCCAGTGATCTACGCTTCTTAAAGCAGTTCTAGAACTTGCTTTGTTCAGGCGTGGCAAACGTAATTATCCTCTAATCAAAAATCGCAGTTGGCTATGTAGAAGTCCAACCGCGATTTTTGCTATTGCTTATTGAGGCAATTAGCTAAGCTATTAACTATCGGAGGCGACACCGACACCAATAGGACAGGAAACGTTGATGCCACCTAGGCCACAGTATCCGCCGGGGTTCTTGGCTAGGTACTGCTGATGATAGTCTTCGGCATAGTAAAAGTCAGATGCCTCTAAAATTTCAGTGGTAATAGTACCGTGGCCAGCCTGACTTAACGCTTCCTGATACATGGCCAAAGACCTCTCAGCGGTGGCCTTTTGCTCAGGAGAATAGGTGTAGATACCGGAACGGTACTGGGTACCCGCATCGTTGCCCTGACGCATGCCTTGGGTCGGGTTGTGGCTCTCCCAAAATACCTTTAGTAATTGTTCGTAGCTGATTACGCTAGGGTCAAATACCACCAGTACCACTTCGTTGTGTCCGGTCATACCGGAGCACACTTCACGATAGGTAGGATTTGGAGTGTGACCAGCACTGTAGCCGACAGCGGTGGAAAAGACGCCTGCTTGCTGCCAAAAACGACGCTCGGCTCCCCAAAAACAGCCGAGGCCAAACATAGTTGTCTGCATGCCCTCGGGGAAGGGAGGCTGCAAGGGACTGCCATTGACGTAATGCTGCTTAGGAACAGGCATTTTCTCAGAACGGCCTGGCAACGCATCTGCAGGAGACGGCATTGTGGCTTTTTTGCCTAATCCACCAAGTCCAAAAAGCACCATAGATTTGTAATAAATTGAAGAACGCCGATGTCTTTAGTCTACTCAATCTAGATGGCAATCGACGGTTTCTAGTAAATGTCTGCGTCTAAAGCACTAACCCGCTGGCATACCAGCGGGTTAGTGCGAACGGTCAACTAGTCTGATGAGACATTATTTGAGGATAGCTGCCTCAAATAATGCTCGATCTTCAAAGATTTCAAAGACTCGATCCATGCTGGTAAGCTCAAACAGCATACGAATCTGGTCGTTGATGGAACATACATACATCTTGCACCCGGCTGTGCGCGCATTCTTTAAACATGCGACCAACACACCCAAACCTGAACTATCCACAAATGTGATGTCCTTGAGATCAATGAGTAGTATCTTGACACCTTTTTCCAGAGCTGCGTCCACTTGCTGACGGAATGCTGCGGTTTGAGTGCCGTCTAGGATACCGCTGGGCTCAATTACATGAACACCTAAGTCCATAGAGATTGTCATGGCTAAATATCAATAATTTATAGTTTAGCTTTACAGATGTTCAAAACTAGCACTTTTGCTTGGGTTATCAGCGGTATACGTTGAACCTAAGCCATATAAAGTGTTCGTCCCCGTGTACATAGGCTGCCCTTGATGGCAGACCTTGCCTGCAGCTTAGAACATTTACTTCTTCAATAAAATTGAAGCCGTTCCGGTCGATTGATTGACGGTATGTCCATAGCTGGTGATTGCGATCGCATCAATTGATTGGCTCCAAGGTTCTAGCACAGGCTTGACCAAGGAAAACCAGCGATTACTAGCTAAGAGACGCTCCACATCATCCCAGGTTCCGTAGATATATCCTTGATTAGGCATATTCATCGAGCGCACAGTTTGCTGGAATCGTTGAGTATCAGACAGCCTATTAGTGGGAGCTGCTAGAGCTGCCGTCAAGCCATCAATCGAAGTGGCAAATAGATCACAATCGTTGACCTTAGTATGGAGTGCCACCAAGTCTGTTTCAACCGTAGTTTCTCGATTGCGGGTGTCCACGCGGGTTTTTAATCGACTCCAAGCGGTAACGGCCTGGTTCTTTACAGTTAACTGACTTACAGTCAGACCCTGTTGCCTGGCAATATCATCTAGCTGTCCCGCTGCCGTTGGATTTGTCGTTTTCACAGTGATTAACCAGGTGCCGTCGTCTAATTGACCCACAGCATAATCATCGGATAAAAGCTGGGTCAGAGGCTTTGCAAGGACCTGGGCTAACTGGGTCGATTGCCATCGCTGTCCCTGCTGAAGAGGGGAGGGTAGGCGCTGATAGCGATCTAGCTCTTGCCACAGGCCTTTCCAAATGGGCCGCAAATCGTGTCCGATGGCAGTCCATGCCATCGATTCGGGCAAATACTGCTGAGGGGTATGAGCGAGCAGATCAACGGCCAACTCTGGTGGTGCAGCCGCTGACATTTCCTGAGTGACTGTTGTTAGTTGTGTATTAATTACTAATCCTTGAGGCTGAAATACGGTTGTTGCGCTCAGGTGTTGCCATGGGAGATTCGCCATAAAACGACGCTCATTAGGCGTAGCTAACCCTAACCAATCCAACGCATCTGGAATATGGAGGCTGATCCAGCCAGGTGTACAGCAGTCATGGTCTAGTAGGTGTAACGTTGGAGCCTGAGCCACTCGCAGACTCTGACGTAAAACCCTAACGTCATTAGCCAATAGCAGTGTGTGTCCCCCCACCACTGCTGTTGCGAGGTTATATTTTCCCTGCAAGGCGGCACCAGCAATAATGGGCACTCCATTGACCTCAGTAAAACGAGGTGAAGTCCCAGCAATTGCCAGCCGTTGCCAAAACAGCTCCAAAAACTCTCGCAGCCGCTCACTATCCGAGGTATCTGCTACTAGCAGATAGCCGGTCTGACGTCCGTTATGACTTGATCGATCAAGGTCTTTATCAGTAATTGCAAAGGCAATATCGTCACCCAGCCAAGGACGAACATCTTGGTCAAAATCAACGGCCAGCGGTACTAAAACTGAGTTGATAGAACGGGAGATAGTGTCGGGCAACCCTGAGCTTTGCCAAACCTTGCTGGGTTCAACTGTGGTATCGACCACGGCTGCTAGCAGTGATTGTCGCGGCACAAACTCCAAGACGGAGCTGCTTTGGGAAATGTTCGACTGCTCAAACTGCTCGGATGGTGACGATGGCTGTCCGCACCCATGAATGCCGATGCTAATTAACAGCAGTGCGATCGCAAAAGCCACCAGTTGCCAGCGTCGCCCAGATCCCCCTAACAAATTTGCCATAGATAGAATTGCCCAATCCCGTTCGACTCTAGTTTAGTAGAGCAAAGACCTTGAAATTGGATACAATTCAGAGTCTTAGGGTTAGAAAGCGGATTTTAAGGCCTGTATCTAACTCAAATCTTGACTACGCCAAACTGCTAGTAGACGACCTTGAATATCTACCTCTTGTGCTGGGTAGACCATTGGTTCGTAATTTGGATTAGCCGGTTTAAGCACCACATCATCACCCTTGCGGTACAGATACTTAAGCGTCGTGGCACTCTCTACACGAGCTGCCACAATCGTGCCATCGCGTACAGTGCTGGGGTCCTCCACTGGACGCATAATGACGAAATCCCCATTATCAATCAGGGCGTCGATCATGCTATCACCCCGAACTCGCAGAGCATAGTCCCGCGATTTAATCGGCAGTGAAGATAAATCAAGACACTCATCGGTGACGTCCGCAAATGCTTCAACCATAGAACCAGCGGCGATGGTTCCTTTAACAGGGACGCCCCCGCCCTGCAAAATACGAATCGTTCTAGCTTTGCCCTCATTCCAATCGATGTATCCCTTTTTGCGAAGGTGATCGAGACGACTTTGAATCGGCGCTGGGGATTTGAGGCCCATTGCTCGCATCATCTGACGAATGGAGGGGGAGTGCTGGTTTTGACGAATATAATCAGCTAACCAGTTGTAAAGCTCCTCTTGAGCATTAGTAAGAGGTTCCATAGGTTACTCGAAGGATGAATCATAAGGGAACAGACGTACCCCTACAAGAACAACAGTACCAACAAAACTGTATATTTGTCCACTTGAATTTACAACTGCGTCTCAATGTTCGTGAAATAGCTTTCAAGTTTATCGTTGGCTTATTCGCCAAACACCCCACAGACACCATAGAAAACCAGGCTTGAGAATACTCCCAAGCCTGGTTTTTGATTATTCAGGTAATAGTGTTCTTAACGGATGTATTCCTTAAGGACGCTATTGCGATTGGGATGACGCAACTTACGTAGGGCCTTAGCTTCAATCTGACGAATCCGCTCGCGAGTCACATTAAAAATCTGGCCGATTTCTTCCAAGGTTTTCATACGACCGTCGTCTAGGCCATAGCGTAACCGCAATACATCGCGCTCGCGGGGGCTCAGTGTGCTCAGAACACCCTCTAAGTCTTCCCGCAAAAGACTCTTAGATACTTCGTCTTCAGGCGTTTCACCATCTGACTCAATAAAGTCACCTAGACGGGAATCTTCTTCTTTTCCGATAGGGGTTTCCAATGAGATTGGCAGCTGTGCAGACTTAGCAATAAATCTGAGCTTCTCAATGGTCATCTCCATGCGAGTGGCGATTTCTTCCTCAGTTGGCTTCCGGCCTAGCTCTTGGGACAAAAGCTTTGTCGTCTTTTTGATGCGAGAAATAGTTTCATAGAGGTGTACCGGCAGACGGATGGTACGAGACTGGTCAGCAATAGCCCGAGTAATGGCCTGACGAATCCACCAGGTAGCATAAGTTGAGAACTTATAACCTTTTTCGTGGTCAAACTTTTCAGCGGCACGAATTAGACCCAAACTGCCTTCTTGAATGAGATCTTGAAAAGACAGACCTCGATTCATATATTTCTTTGCGATGGAAACCACCAGGCGCAAGTTGGATTGCACCATCTTATCCTTGGCTCGACGGCCAAGGTGGAGACGGCGTCGAAACGCTGGTAGGGGCATGTCAACGGCAGCAGCCCAATCGGCGTCATCTGGTTCACGGTCCATCCCATCGGATAGATCATCGCGGATGCGCTCTAGTTCGAGCAAATCAGCAATTTTACGTGCTAATTCGATCTCTTCTTCTGCCCTTAGCAAACGAATTCGCCCGATTTCTTGTAGATACAGACGAATGGAGTCTTCGGTGTAGTGCTTCTTTTTATTAGCAGCCTGAGTGGATGAACTACGGCGTCGAGAAGTGCCTTTAGCAGCTTTAGTACCCGGGACCTCTTCCTCGGAACTTGAAAACGTTTTTCCAGCCTCAGGATCGATCAGCGAATCCAGCTCATTTCTGGGGCTCAAGTCCTCAAGAACAGTTTTTGCTTGGGTCATGCCGCGTTCCTCGTATTCCTTCAAATGCAACAGATCAACAGATCAAGATATTAAAACAGTCAACCACCAAACCTCAATAAGCCTGTATCTCACACTCAACAGTTATAACGTCAAGTCAAGTAAATAGAAGCTTACTAAGCCTGTTAGTTGGTTAAAGACTGATCTAATAGGATTAACAGATGACTCAACTTTCCGTCCCGTTGCTTACAGCGGTACACATTCGCCAACACTTTGAATGAAGATTCCATAGTTAGCAAAGTTTTCAATTATCACTACCAATGTAAAAACGTGGGACTGACTAGTGAGTCTATCCGTGTTTCTACAGTAGTAACACGCTTTTTAGTAAAACGCCCAGAGGATTTGCCGCAAGTTGTCATAAATCCATGGCTTTCTTTGCATAGTACTGAACGCAAGTCCTTTTATTGCAAGGCTTGGAAGACTGTATCAATACACACATTAATATTGCCTATGAAAATAGAAATAAACTATAAATTTTATGG
>NZ_JADEXP010000171.1 GCF_015207065.1 Leptolyngbya cf. ectocarpi LEGE 11479
ACAGGGAGGGGCTAGCAATGCAGAGAATGATTAATGCTCTCATGCTGATAGCTCAGGCACTTGATAGACAGGCGAGTGCTCAAGAGCGGATCGCGTCGGCAATAGAAGGACAGCAACTGCCAGAAAAGGGCGATCAGCAAGCTGCCGCTGCGGTGCTGGGTGTGTCGGCCCGGACAGTGGCCCGTAATCATGACCAGTGGATCGAGGGTGTTCACTATCATCGAGAAGGACGACGGGTTACCTATAACCTAGCTCTGCTTAGGGATTGGCAGGTTAATAAACACGACCTAAATGCACATCAAAGAGCTATTGCTAAATGGCAAAAACACTTACTCAGTAACCGCCAAAAGCGGGCCTAGCATAAGCCTGCCATAATGATGAGTAGCCGTAAAAGTTAGCGATTGATGACAGCCTCTTTAATCAATTTACCAACAGGATTGCCCGCTGGTGATGAGCAACGTCTTTGCTTAGAGGGAGTTACCTGGCAGCAATACGATGCATTAGTATCCCTGTTTGTTGACCAATTTCCAGCTTTACGGATGACCTATTTGGAGGGCTCCTTAGAGCTGATGACCACATCTCCTGAGCACGAACGGCTCAAAAAAATTATTGCTCGTCTTATAGAAGCCTTTGCCGAAGAAGCTGATATCGATCTCAATGGCTATGGATCCGCAACCTTCCGGCAAAAAGTGGTTGCTCGTGGCTTGGAACCGGATGAATGCTACAGCCTGGGAGGGTTGGGGGAGGCCCCTGATATTGCGATTGAAATTGTTCTCACCAGTGGCGGCATTGATAAACTCGATGTGTATAAGGGTTTGGGTGTGCGCGAAGTTTGGTTTTGGGAAAATCAAACCTTTAGCCTGTACGGATTGATTGATCCAGACAGTGGTTATGAAGCGCTTACAGCAAGTCGTTTGCTACCCCAGCTAGACCTGGCTATTCTGGCTAAATTTATCGACAATCCAAGTCAAACCCAAGCGGTTAAAGCCTACCGTCGGACCTTGCAAAAGAAGTTTCAATCTTCATCTTGAGACCAAACTGAACGTAGCTTGGCTCGACCTCGAACGCCTCCGGTATAGCTCCTCAATATGGTTTCTTCACTATTGCCGGTAATGCTGGCAATTTCTGAAACACTCCATCCCTGGTCAAATGCTTGGGAAATAAAGCTGTGTCTCATGCTGTAGGGCTTTCGGTACGGTACCCCAACAGACGCAAGCACTGGCGTCCAATAGCGACGGCGGAAGTTGTGATCATCAATGGGTTCACCCTCAACCGACGTGAATACCAAATCATCTGCTCCAGCGCTGGCAGGTCGTTGGCGTTTGAGCATATCGGTCAGTCCTGGTGATAACTCAAAAGCTCTGTCCTTGTTGGTTTTGGTTGTCTTTCTCTCTCCCCGTCCCCAACTCTCCCCGATCCAGATTTTGGAGCAGTCAGGAGATAAGTGTCCCCATCTGAGTCCGGATGCCTCACCCAATCGGCACCCGACACCCATGACAAACGTGACATAGCCCAGATAGTGAGGGTACATCTCTCTAAAGCCGTCGAGTATTTTAGCGTATTCTTCTTGAGTAAAGGGCTGTGGCCGCTGCCGTGGAGCGGATTTGACTCTCACATTTACCCAGGGATTATCGGTCAACAGCTTGCGGCCAATCGCCCAGCTCCAACAAGAACGCATCATACCAATGCGCTCTCTCGCTGTTGTTGTTGCCAGCTCATTGAGTAGCCAATCACGGAAGTCTAGCGCCTGGTCTTCTGTGATTGCATCGGCCTGTTTTGTTTTAAAGTGCTGCTTTACTAGCTTTTGCAATCCTAGATATTTGACCAATGAGCGCTTGGTAATTTGACGCCGTTTCCAGTCGGTGAATTTTTGGAATAATTCAGCTGCCGTCAGGGATGTATCTTTTTCATCTCGATAGCGTTGTAACGATATGTCAAGCTGACCGGCTAGGATATCAGCCTGGATCACGGCGGCCCTGCTTTGAGCAATACGTCGATTGATGTCAGTGTCAGGCAGACCGAGGGCAATGGCATAGCGCTTGCCCCGGTAGCTCCAGCGCAGGCGGAGCCAGTTGTGATCAGCCTCAATTTTGACTGTACCTTTCGGAGATCTTGGCATAAGGTCGTCTACCAATCTTCTACCGTATTTTGTCATCTCCTGACGGACGAATGATACTTTCAGTCATTTTGATGGCTAGGTCACATTGCCTGACCGACCGTGTGTTTAAAACACAAAAACCGCTGATATCAGCGGTTTTCATTAATCGGAGCGGCGGGATTTGAACCCACGACCCCTACTACCCCAAAGTAGTGCGCTACCAAGCTGCGCTACGCCCCGATGCGTAATTAACGCTAGACAAGCATAGCATAAGGACAGGGCATGGCTACCTCAGATTTGGTGGCATAGGGCACACAAATTTGGGGCTGTGGGACAATTATTAAAATCCATAACTCCAACGGGCATAGTAGCCGCGTGCATCGATATGGGTAAATACGGTGGCGCTAGCTAGTCCTCCTTTGGAGCCCCACCAGCGGTTGAGCCGGTCGTAGACATCGTAGGGATGCAGGCCGGGGGCGACAAAATCAACGGCATCGCCGACTAAGTGACGAGACCGGCTGGCTCCACCGACGCGTCGGTTAGTTGTTGGGTCTCGGTACCAGGAGTTGATTGTAATCGGTCGTCCTCCCAGACGATTACGAACGTCTTCCATTACGCGGGCAATGCGGATGATGCCATAGACGACATTGCGATTGACCGGGATCCGACTACCGCCGTGGGTGGCTTCTCCCCAGGTAAAGTTACCACCGGGAATAATAGGATTTGATAGATAGAAGTTACCCTGAAACCCTGGCAGTTTTATGTAAGGACCACTGGGCTTGGGCCTGGGGGTTTCCTTTTTGGGCTGGTTGTCTTTTTCGTTACCTTCGATCTGAATATCAGGTTTATAGGCATACCAGATCCGTTCAGAACGGTTGCTAAAGGTGGGTTCGGCCAGTTCTATCTTGACGTGGTTATAGGGGGCCAGTTCATGACCAATGAGTTCTATCTCAGTGGTGTTTTTGACAAAGACTTTTTCGCTATTGCTGAGTTTAGAGGATAGTTGGGGAGACGTTTTGAATAGGGTGTCACTGGTAACGGTGAGGGTAATGGTATCGCCTACAATCCGGATATCAGGCTGATAGGCATACCAGACTGTCCGGTTATCGGGACCGAGAAAGTCGTTTGCGATCGCAACCCTCACATGCTGCCCTTCCGCCGGTAAATACGACTGCAAATAATACTCTGTACCATTTGCGATAAATATCTTTTCCCGGTCACTCAGCTGGTTAGATAAAACCGGTCGCTGCTTAAATAAGGTGTCGCTCAACACCGTCAGTTTGATCTTGGTGTCATAGACTCTGGCATCAGGCTTATAGACGTACCAAACAGTCTGATTCGTCCCTTTTAGAGGCTGGGTCAGCGTAACTTTAAAGTGCCCCCCTTGAGCCACATCAGCCGTGGTTAAATCTAACTCGGTTCCATTGGGGACAAAGACCTTTTCCTGCTTAGATAGCTCATTAGACAGAATGGGTCTTTGTTTAAATTGCGTATCACTAACGACCTTTATTCTTTTCATGGAGTACCTATACCCTGAGCGTCGAATCGATATATGCGAGCTACATCTAGGGAGAATGCCCTCGTAATACAGCGTTCTCCACTGTGTGCCCAGTCTAAAACACCAGGATAGCTCTCCAAATCAAAATACGCTGATACTATCTAATCCATTTAATAAATCGGGTACCACGGCAGTCGGCCATGTCCCTTCCGCCCCCCGTCCCGTCAGTACGATAAACCGTAAACTGTAGCTGTGGTGAAAACCGTCGGCTTCCATCCACAGCTGCTGAGTTTCTTGCTCAAGGGTAATGCGCTCATCGGGCATCAGTTCAGACGCCATGGCTGTCATGGTAGCGGCCAGCTGCTTGGCTAAATGTCCCAGGGTTTCAAACTCTTCCTGGGTGAGCTCTATAGCCCAGGACTCACCACCTACTAAGGCTTGAAATGGGGTGCGATCCTGGTCCCAGCCTAGTCGCCAACCACTGCCCTCTTTGAGCAGGGCGGTCATTGGGTAAATAGCTGCTCTAATGTGCGCACCAGACTATGACGCTGCTGGCGGCTCAATGTTTGCATGGCCCTCTGATCGACATTGTCGATCGTGTCGTTAGCCGACTGCTTGGGGGAGTGGCTATAGGGGGTATCTAGATAATCAGCCATGGACAGTTCCCAATCGAGGTGATATTGGGCCGGTCGTGCTTTGGCGTCGAGATGATAATCGATAAAGCGACTGAGGAGGGTGGTATTGGCTTGCTCCGCTCGAGGAATCTCAGGATACTGAGTGTAGATTTGATTTGCGATCGCAAGCGTACAAGCGCTGCTTTGACAGTTGCCATAAACCGACGAAGCGGCCATCAGCGGCTCACCCACCTGTAAAATACTGCCAGCCAAAACCATTAGGGTGGTTAAAACGGCTACAAACCCAAACTTAAGCTGCTTACCCATACCGCGTTGCGTTAATAAATTAGAAATAAAAAATACGTAAGTAGTCATATATACCCCCAAGGATTGACCTAATCGGCACAATCGATCAATCCCTGAAGAGTCCAGACTTATTCGCCAATAATCTCAGGCTGAGTCAGCTCATCCGACATCTCCACAATGGCACGCAATACAGGCTTCATCCGCGACTCATCCAGGCTGTCAAATTCTTCAAAACGACGACGCTGCGCCCGATTAGCCACCTGAACCGTGATTCGATAGCGATTGGAGGCCGCTTTAATCAAATCCTCCGTACGACGCATCATCTGAGGGGTATCAAGGGACAGACGCTTCATCAAGTAATCCTCTATGGATGGGGTTCATAACCCATCCATAGTAGCGCAGCTTTCCCTGAATAATGGCGTTGCAGTTCTCGCTATCTGCCCCCGGCTATCTTTATAAACTTTTACAATGGTTAATACATGCATATTCTTTGGCCAGTTCTAAATACGCTATGCCAGATACATTGACAAAATTTGCTTACCAGACATTTCAGCAAGGCAAACAAGCCTTTGGATACACCCACAAAACTCTGATCAATCGGCTGCGTGATGTGGTGTCTCCGGTCGAGCGTACATCTGACGTCCCAGCCGCGACCTTTGCGCTATTGAAGCAACGCCTCGATGCATTGATTGAAGTCGACTGGCAAGACGCTGAAGCTGGGGTCTATCCCAAGAGCTTACTGTTTGATAATCCTTGGGATGACTTTTTTAAGTACTACCCGATGGTGGTCTTGGATACCCCCAGTGTATGGGAGCGTTCAAAAAATAAGCAGTACCGGGACTTTGGAGCGAATATTAGCACCGAGAGCTATCCCAGCTATTACCTGCAGAACTTTCATCATCAAACGGATGGCTATTTAAGCGATATGTCTGCTAACCTCTACGACTTGCAAGTAGAGCTGTTATTTAATGGTTCAGCGGATCCCATGCGGCGGCGAATACTCGCTCCGCTAAAGCGTCAGCTTGATGGGCACGCGATTCCTAAGGTGTTAGATGTGGCCTGTGGGACCGGGCGTACGCTCAAAATGATGCGGGATGCCCTGCCTCAGGTATCGCTCTATGGGGTTGATCTGTCTCCTACTTACCTGCGCAAAGCGAATGAGCTACTGAGTAAAGAAATTGGCACCCTGCCCCAGCTGATTCAAGCGAATGCTGAAGCTCTGCCTTACCTAGACAATTATTTTGAGGCTACCGTCAGCGTCTTTTTATTCCATGAACTGCCTGCAGAGGTGCGCCAAACGGTGATCAATGAGTGCTATCGCGTGACCCAACCCGGTGGTGTGTTCATCATTTGCGACTCGATCCAAAAGCTAGACAATCCTGAGTTTGCGCCCATGATGGATAATTTTCCTAATATCTTCCATGAGCCCTACTATCGGCATTACAGTACGGATGATATTGCAGCTCGCTTAGAGTCTGCAGGCTTTAGCGACGTAGAGGTATCAAACCACTTTATGAGTAAGTACTGGGTAGCCAAGAAAGCTTAAACCGGCAGCCTGAATCAATCATCCGAATCAATAAAAAGGGACGGCCATGGCCGTCCCTTTTTTCATTATGCGTTTATGACTTTGGTAATCAAAGTTCAAGCGCTACTACAACCTGAGCAGTCACTAAGCAGTAACAGCAACCTTAGCGTCAAGCTCACCCGCTTCGTACTTAGCAGCAAAGATATCAACGCCAACCTGCTTAATCTTGGTAGCGTTGCCAGCTGTACCGAACGCCTGGTAGCGATCGGAGCACACTTGCTTCATGTACGTGATGGAAGGCTTGAGGAAGTGGCGAGGATCAAAGTTAGCAGGATCCTTCATGGCCGCTTCGCGGATAGCCGCCGTGATTGCCAGACGGTTATCGGTGTCGATGTTCACTTTGCGAACACCGCTCTTGATACCCTTCTGGATTTCTTCAACGGGTACACCGTAAGTCTCAGGAATGTTACCGCCGTTAGCGTTGATCATGTCCAACCACTCCTGGGGAACGGAGGAAGATCCGTGCATGACCAGGTGAGTATTGGGCAGACGCTTGTGGATTTCTGCAATGCGGCTGATAGCTAGAATTTCACCCGTGGGCTTACGAGTAAACTTGTAAGCACCGTGGCTAGTACCGATAGCAACCGCTAGAGCATCTACCTGAGTCTGCTCTACAAACTGTACAGCTTCATCAGGGTCAGTCAGGAGCTGGTCCTTGCTGAGGGTACCTTCAAAACCGTGACCGTCTTCAGCTTCACCCTGACCAGTTTCTAGAGAGCCTAGACAGCCTAGCTCACCTTCAACACTGGCACCGATGGAGTGAGCAACCTTAACGACCTCAGCCGTTACATTAACGTTGTACTCAAAGCTAGCAGGAGTCTTGGCATCGGCTTCGAGGGAGCCGTCCATCATCACACTGGTAAACCCATTGCGGATTGCAGAATAGCAAGTCGCAGGGCTGTTTCCGTGGTCCTGGTGCATCACCACGGGAATATGTGGATAGGTCTCAATAGCCGCCAGAACCAGGTGACGCAAGAAGTTTTCACCAGCGTACTTACGGGCACCGCGGGAAGCCTGCAAAATCACAGGACTGTTAGTCTCATCAGCAGCCTGCATAATTGCCAGGATCTGCTCCATATTGTTTACGTTGTAAGCGGGAATGCCGTAGCCATTCTCAGCGGCGTGGTCCAGCAACAGCCGCATAGGTACAAGCGCCATATAATCCTCCTAGTACTTTTCGCCGTTTTGGCAGCTTCAATTAAAGGGTCGAATAGGTATCCCTACTCATTAATCTTAGGTCACAACCCCGAACTTATGACGAGTTGTTTCTGAAACCTGAGCATTTCCTTAAGGATAACAGCATCCATGATATGGCTGTGTTGATTAGATAACTTTGCCAATTCCTTTCTCAGAAAATAATCGTAGGAACGTTATATAGAACATCCCGACGATTATTTTTCGCAATATTCGCAATAAGCAATGGGTCGCCTGGGATTCGAACCCAGGACCAATCGGTTAAAAGCCGAGTGCTCTACCGCTGAGCTAGCAACCCGTGTTGAGTTGAGGATTTTTTTCTCAAACACAGTTACTGAATATAACAGATGGTACCCATGTTTGATCATATCTTTAATTTTTTCTCAGTGTTGGAACGAAATCTGGCCGAAATCTGGCCGAACATTTAGTCAGACACTCGATCAATATATCGACCATCGATTAAGAATGCTCCTCGCTCAAATCTCACAGCCCAATAACCACCAGGCTTTTGCTCCAAAACAACCCCCTTTTCTCCAAGGGTGACTAGATCCGGAGGTCGCAGCATGGGCATCGAGTCAGCGGTTTTGAGGTATGGGGGTTGGGTGGTTACAGAGACGCGATCGCCTACGGCAAATAGATTATCAGCCATGGAAAAATGATGGTTTTTATCCGTGCCTATTACCTTAACCTATGGTGCCCATAAGAAATTTCCATGGCAAGCTCCTTACTCGATGCCTTGGAGTAATTCTCCTTTGGTATCTGCAAGGTGTCTGCAGTTTGATTCTTCTAGCGTCTGTAGGTGTGCAAGGATTTGCAATGAGTCAAGAAGCTTGCCTAGGATACTTGGCAGTGTCAGTTAAGCGGCATCACTCTCAATGTAAAACATTAACATCACCATAGAAACCACTGGGAATAGCCAGCAAACTACGGGGATTAAAATCCATGGTAGCCATGACAGGGTGTAAGTTCCATCCATTGTTGACTCCTTCTAAAAGATAATTGGATATAGTCGGATACGAAAATGCGCTGTGTTAGTTCACAAAGCCTCTGAAGATGGCATCAACTGTGACAAAGTGATCTAGCAGTAGATAGGCCATGTAGGCACCGCCTGTGCCACCGATGAAAAATCCAGCGGTAAATTCGCTCCAGCCCTCAGAGGTTTTGAGCTTATCGATATCTTGGGGACTATCTTGCGCACTTCGGCAGTTCGCCGCACCGTAAACACTCATGCCAATCGTACCGAGTAAAACCAGCGATACAGCAGTGACAAGACCGGCAAAGTAGGGGGCTGGGCCATAATCCCGAAGAGCACCAAAGAGAATCTCGGGTCCCACTAAAAAATACCCGTGGGCCAAGCCTATTTCCAGTCCGCGCATTAAAGGCGATAAACCTGGACGATAGGCCGGTAAATTTTGGATAAATACCTGCACAAAGGCAGAATCACTGATAGGTGTCGATAGATGTCCGAGTTCAGGATCGTTGTTGTACGGTTTTATGAAGTCATTAGCCATTGATATTCTCCCGGAAATATTAGAGATAGCTGAAAAAAAAGTCCTGACCTAACTACCCTAACGGCCAGGACCTTTAAGAGAGACGGGGGAGGAGAGTCTCAGACCGTCTCAACGTTGGTTAGGGCAAAGAGAAATTGACTGTCCTAAGTAAATCTCTTTGCCCAATATGCCTCAACCAAATCTGCTTGAGGTTGAAGCAATGAGGAACGCAGCATAGGTAAAGATAAACCCGACTGCGAAATGCGTTAAACCCACTAGGCGAGCTTGAACAATTGAGAGGGCAACGGGCTTGTCTTTCCACTGCACCAGGTTGGCCAACGGTGTCCGCTCATGGGCCCACACTAAGGTCTCAATCAGTTCTTGCCAATATCCTCGCCAGGAGATCAAGAACATAAACCCAACAGCCCAGCAGAGGTGAGCGGCCAGGAAGATCCAGGCCCAAATGGCAAGGTTATTGATGCCGGTTGGATTATATCCATTGATTAACTGGGCCGAATTGAGCCACAGATAGTCTCGGAACCAGCCCATCAAGTGAGTTGATGATTGATTGAACTGGGCGACATTCCCACTCCAGATGGCGAGATGCTTCCAATGCCAGTAGAAGGTTAACCAGGCAACGGTATTCAACATCCAGAACATGGCCAGATAGGAGGCATCCCAGGCGGAGATATCACAGGTGCCACCGCGACCAGGACCGTCGCAAGGGAAGCTATAGCCAAAGTCTTTTTTGTCTGGCATCAGCTTCGAGCCACGGGCATCCAGGGCTCCCTTAACCAAGATTAAGGTAGTTGTGTGCAGACCGAGTGCAATGGCGTGGTGAACTAAAAAGTCACCAGGGCCAATGGTCAAGAACAGGGAGTTAGTTCCACTGTTGATGGCCTCCATCCAGCCCGGTAGCCATACGGCGGCATGGTTGGGCCAAGCTGTACTGGCGATACTATCTGGGTTAGATAGCAGTGTGTCGAACCCGTAGAGCATTTTACCGTTGACCGCTTGGATCCACTGGGCAAAGACAGGCTCTACTAGAATCTGTTTCTCTGGCGTGCCAAAGGCGACGACCACATCGTTGTGTACGTAAATCCCCAGGGTATGGAACCCTAAAAATAACGATACCCAACTTAGGTGAGAGATAATGGCCTCTTTGTGCTCTAGGACACGGGCGAGAACATTATTCTTATTCGCTTCTGGGTCATAATCGCGTACTAGGAAAATAGCACCGTGGGAGAAGGCTCCAACCATCAAGAAGCCAGCAATGTACTGGTGATGGGTATAGAGCGCGGCCTGGGTGGTAAAGTCCTTGGCGATAAAGGCATAGGACGGCATGGAGTACATGTGCTGTGCCACCAGGGAGGTGACGACACCTAGGGCAGCCAGGTGCCAGCCGAGCTGGAAGTGCAGCGATTCATTGTACGTGTCGTACATGCCTGCGTGGGCATCACCGAGACGACCGCTAGGGGGCCGGTGGGCGTTCATGATTTCCTTCATGCTGTGACCAATACCGAAGTTAGTTCGGTACATGTGGCCTGCAATGATGAAAATAACTGCGATCGCAAGATGGTGATGGGCAATATCCGTCAGCCAAAGCGCTTCGGTCTGTGGATGAAAGCCTCCCAAAAAGGTGAGAATTGCCGTCCCAGCCCCTTCAGATGTGCCAAACACATGGCTGGCCGTATCTGGGTTTTGGGCATAGACACCCCATTGCCCCGTAAAGAATGGGGCCAGTCCCGCCGGGTGGGGTGGCGAAGCCAGCAAATTACTCCAGGTCACCTCTTGACCCCGTGCGGCCGGAATAGCTACGTGGATCAAGTGTCCGGCCCAGGCCAGGGAGCTGACCCCAAACAGGCCAGCCAGGTGGTGGTTCATGCGAGATTCCGCATTCTTAAACCAAGCAACCGCTGGTCTAAATTTGGGCTGTAGGTGTAGCCAGCCAGCAAACAGCATCAGCGTTGCTAGCAGCAGCATAAACATGGCCCCACCATGGAGCTGGTCATTGGTGCGCATGCCGATGGTGTACCACCAGTGGTATACCCCCGAGAAGGAGATATCCACCGGATAGTTGGCCCCTGCCTGGGTATAGGCATCTACCGCCGCTGGACCAAACTGAGGGTCCCAGATAGCGTGGGCAATGGGTTTAACACTGAGTGGGTCTTTCACCCACTGTTCAAAATTTCCTTGCCAAGCAACGTGGAAGAGATTGCCAGAGGTCCATAAAAAGATGATTGCCAAATGACCAAAATGGGATGCGAAAATCTTTTGATATAGATTTTCCTCCGTCATGCCATCATGGCTTTCAAAATCATGGGCCGTTGCAATTCCGTACCACAGCCGACGCGTCGTCGGGTCTTGAGCAAGGTCTTGACTAAATTTTGGAAACTTAGTTGCCATAGTTATTTATCAAGTCCTCATCGTCATCCGAGTGAAAGTATCCGAGCATGGAAGAATGCCCAGGTTGTCGCAATCCCGCCAAGGAGATAATGGGCAACACCAACGGCTCGACCCTGGGTAATACTCAGAGCGCGGGGTTGGATGGCTGGAGCTACTTTCAGTTTGTTGTGAGCCCAAACGATTGACTCAATCAGCTCTTGCCAATAGCCTCGGCCACTAAACAGGAACATGAGGCTAAATGCCCAAACAAAGTGAGCGCCTAAGAACATGAGGCCGTAGGCAGACAGAGCTGAGCCGTAGGAGTTCAACACCTGGGCCGCCTGAGCCCACAAAAAGTCTCTGAGCCAGCCATTGATGGTAATCGCACTTTGGGCAAAGTTACCGGCTGTTATATGGCTGACGCTGCCGTCACCGGCAACATTACCCCAGACGTCTGACTGCATCTTCCAGCTAAAGTGGAAAATCACAATCGAAATGGAGTTATACATCCAGAACAGACCCAGGAAGACATGGTCCCAACCGGAGACCTGACAAGTGCCGCCTCGGCCTGGACCGTCACAGGGGAATCGGAAACCCAATTCACCTTTATCTGGGATGAGTCGAGAACTGCGAGCAAACAACACGCCTTTCAGAAGAATCAATGCCGTGACATGAATGGTGAAGGCATGGATATGGTGCACCATAAAGTCGGCAGTACCCAGGGAAATTGGCATCATGGCCACTTTTCCACCGACGGCAACAATGTCACCGCCAAAGGCTGGGCTCACACCAGCCAGGGCATTGGGAGCTGTTCCACCCGCTGCGATCGCATGAATATGCTGAACCCACTGGGCAAATATAGGCTGTAGCTGGATACCCGTATCCGAGAACATATCCTGCGGTCTACCAAAGGCCCGCATAGTGTCATTGTGGACGTATAAACCGAAGCTATGGAACCCTAGGAAAATACATACCCAGTTGAGGTGAGAGATAATTGCATCCCGGTGACGAAGTACCCGGTCTAACAAGTTATCAATGTGGGTGGAAGGCTCATAGTCACGCACCATAAAGATGGCCGCGTGGGCACCTGCACCAACAATCAAAAATCCACCAATCCACATGTGATGCGTAAACAGCCCCAGCTGTGTGGGATAGTCCGTCGCAATGTAGGGATAAGGCGGCATGGAGTACATGTGGTGAGCCACCAAAATGGACAGTGAGCCCATCCAGGCTAGATGCCAGGAAAGGTTACAGTGCCAAGAATTGGTGAAGATCTCGGTCATGCCCTTATGGCCTTGCCCCGTGTAGGGTCCCTTATGAGCCTCAAGTACCTCTCTAAAGGTATGGCCAATACCCCAGTTAGTCCGGTAGAAATGTCCGGCAATAATGAATAGGACAGCTAATGCCAGGTGATGATGGGCTGTATCAGATAGCCACAGACCACCTGTTACCGGATTGAGTCCCCCCTTAAAGGTGAGAAAATCCGTATAGGCACTCCAGTTCAGGGTAAAGAACGGAGTTACACCTTGGGCAAAGCTGGGATAAATATCCGGCATGAGTGCGGGGTTAAGAATCCACTCATGGGGTAGCGGAATCGCTCCAATCGAGTCGATCAGTTTACCGCCAACTGTGAGAGGCTTCCCGGCATCAATGGCATCCAAGCAGGCATTGATGGGTAAGGATACATGAATCTGTTGTCCGGCATAGCCTAAACAACCTAAACCCAACAAACCAGCCAGGTGGTGATTCATCATCGATTCCACATTCTGGAACCACTCCAGTTTCGGAGCCTTGCGATGATAGTGAAACCATCCAGCAAACAGCATTAATGCTGCCATGACCAACGCACCAAGCGCTGTGCAGTACAGCTGAAAAGAATTGGTAATACCGTTGGCACGCCACATCTGGAACAGACCCGACGTGATCTGAATGCCCTGGAAACCACCGCCCACATCACCGTTCAGAATTTCTTGACCAAAAATAGGCCAAACTACCTGAGCGCTGGGTTTAATGGCGGTTGGATTGGTTAACCATG
>NZ_JADEXP010000644.1 GCF_015207065.1 Leptolyngbya cf. ectocarpi LEGE 11479
GTATACCTTGAGATGCTGCAGAATCAGCTGCTGCGTTGCCCGTATCCCTCGCTGAGTCAGGCTTCGCAAACCACTAGGGGTTTGTATCTGAAACTCCAGTACGCTGCCTTGCTTGCGTCTGCGCCCCCGTAAAATGCGATAGACCTGTCCTTGGTGCTCAAAAACAAACTCAACCTTGACCTCTTTTGCCCCAAGATGGATAACATCATCATCGGTGGCTACTCGGCTATGCCCCCACACTACCCAAGCCATTGCTTCTAACAGCGATGACTTACCAGCTCCATTCGGCCCACAGATACAAGCCACATGTAACCCCGCAAAATCGAGAGTAACCTCTCGATAGCTCAAAAAATTGATTAGGGTCAGCCGTTTTGGAATCATGACAGAGGGTTCCAGCCTATGCCTACCATAGCAAGTACGTTCGATCTTTAGTACTTACGATCTGGTTTTTAAATGGCTAGCGATCCCATCGATCTGGTTTCCTTATGAGCCCATGCATAACCAATGTTCATAAAAATGAATATGACATGAATTTATTTATAGAACGAAATTAAAGACTACCTCTATATGTCATAGTTCCATGCGTATACATCAAATTGGTAGTATCCTTCTTAGGGTATGCCTATGAAACTATTAGTCTTAATCTATTAAAGCCCGTACATTTTTTCAGAAACATATGTGTTGTTGCTGACGTCCTGATTCTGTATAGCTAGTTCAACTCCAAATCAAAATATGCGAAATCTATAGGTCATTGGGGCACCTTTAAATCGAGTTCATTATTTTCTCCAAAAAACATATATGTTGTTATCCTGCAGCTCTAAACTGACTCTAAATATAACCACTGAACATTATTTTTAAGCTGCATCATTTTCAAGCGGGAGGCTTAAATTAGAACGATTTTTATCAATGATTTTCCTTAAATGTAACGAAATATACTCATCATAGATGAGAGCATTTTTGACAAATAGTTTTATTGCGTAAATATCTTAGGAGATATCAGCAACCTGGCTAGATTTAGCCTATCTTATCCTGGTGTCTTATTTTTAGTTAGTAAAAGTTATTTGTTGACTATTATTATTTGCAGATCTGTCTCATAGTTGAATTTTCTCTATCTAGCTTCTGCGATATTGAGT
>NZ_JADEXP010000172.1 GCF_015207065.1 Leptolyngbya cf. ectocarpi LEGE 11479
ATGTAGAATTCAAGCAGGGTGAGCAAACCTATGTGGGTAAAGCGCGGGTGAATCCTGATCTATCCGCTGAGGTTTTTAATATTGAAGATGAAGCTGCGCTAAAGCTGATCAAAGGGCAGCTCTGGGAAGTGGCTATTCACCGAGTTCGCCGTGAATTTGAAGTGACCCATGGCAAAAATACCTTTGCCCTAGGTGAAACTGACGAGCGGGGCGCGGTAGAAATCTTGGTGGAAGGTAAATCTACCGGTGATAAGTACAAGGTTCTCAATGATGAGGTTGTCCTCGTACATCGCCACATCCATGGTGTTGTAGTGACGATCAATACCTTTAGCACGCACGATACAGGAGCTGGTTATCTATCTCATACCTACGATTCTGTGTACCACGACCCGAAAACGGGTGAACAGAAGCAGGGACACAGTAACTTTACGGATGAGTATGACCAGGTGGGTGATTACTTTATCTTGACGCGACGTGCGATCGCATCTGCCGACGAGGGCGATATGGAGTTCTTGTTTTCCAATATTCAGCTGCTAGACGCCAAAGCGGCCTAGTCCCATGCGGTTAAGCTAGACAGTTGCCCGTTCTGCTATCGGAGTGGGCACTGTTTGCGTAGGGTTTCGGTAATCGTGCCGATATTGGCCTCAGAGTCTAGATGCAGCTGGCGAATATCGGATTTAACTTGAGCACTGGGATTATCCGAGACACTAGACAGCAGATCCGCCGCCTGATATCGGTCGTCAGAGGCTTGCTGATAGGCTTCAACCAGCTGGAACTGAATCGTCTGCAAACGTTGATTTGTGATGGGCAAACTGTCAATTATCTGGGAGACATCAAAATAAATACGGCCCACCTGACGCTCAATGCCCTGATTGTAGCCAGAGCCTCCAAGATTACCTTCATTCACCTCTTGGAGACGTAAATTGCCCTCCAACAGAGCATCATTGAGAAATGCGCAATCTTCCCGAGGAGCACAACCAACCAGTACAACGCATACTAGAGTGCTCACACATACAAACTGACGGAGTTGCGAACCTAATGGGCGAGAACGGTAGATGTTAAACATAGAAATTAAATTTTTGAGATCGCTGTAAGGGGGCAGTTTTGCCCTCTATGGTTGCTCGATTGAGCCGTTCGGTTGACCCGTGCAGATGCCAGGTCTGTGGATGCCAGGTCTGTGGATGCCAGATCACGGCCATAGGTAACCGTTGCTTAGCTTTACAAGGTCCGGAGCGGTATCCCAGGAAAGCCAGGTCTGCCACTGGGCAACCAGTTTTTGCTAAGCAGGCAACTAGCGGCCCCAAGCCAGACTTCAACCTACAAATTTCAATATACAGACAGTTTAGAGACAGTGAGGATAGCAAGGTGAACATTAGTTTTTTAGGCACAGGGTTGATGGGTGCCCCCATGGCCCAGCGTCTACAGGCGTCTGGGCATCAGGTATATGGCTGGAACCGCAGTCCTGACAAGCTCAAGCCCCTGCTCAAAGATGGGATTCAACCCGCCAAGACGCCCGCTGCTGCCATCACAGCCTCACAGCTCATCGTCCTCATGCTGACTGATGCGGCCGCTATTCACGCCACACTGCTCAGCCCAGAAGCGGCGGCAAAGCTAACGGGTCGTACCGTTCTACAGATGGGCACCATCGCCCCCCAAGAGAGTAAAGCGATCGCTCAGGCCGTACAGGCCGCCGGGGGTGATTACCTAGAAGCGCCCGTGCTGGGCAGCATTCCTGAAGCCAACGCAGGCACGCTGATTGTGATGGTAGGGGCAACCCCAGACCAGTTTGACCAGTGGCGACCTGTGCTGGAGTGTTTTGGCCCTGAGCCTCAGCTCATGGGACCGGTCGGCGCGGGTAGCGGTGTCAAGCTAGCGATGAATCAGTTAATTGGCAGCCTGACGACAGCCTTTGCCATGAGCCTGGGCTTGGTACAGCAAGAAGCCATCGACATTGAAAAATTTATGACCATTGTGCGTCAAAGTGCCCTGTATGCCCCGACGTTTGATAAGAAATTGGGACGGATGAGCGATCGCAACTTCACCCGTCCCAATTTCCCTACCAAACATCTGCTCAAGGATATGAACTTGTTTGTGCGCTCCGCTGAAACTTTTAACGCCGACGTTGCCGCCAGTGTTGCCCAAATGGTCCAACAGGCCGTCCAGCAGGGGCTAGCAGACCAAGACTATTCAGCCGTGTTTGCCGCCGTCCAGGAGTCAGGACGCGAGGGCTGAGGATGCCTGTGGCTGCAGCCTCACCCTTCCCAAACCTAAGCCGTCAGCGCCTGCGCCTTAACCGGCTCAGATAATGCACCAAAACGCCGATCGCGATGTTGGAACGCCAGCAGCGCCTGATGGAACTGATGACGGTCAAACTGGGGCCAGAACACATGGGTAAAGTACATTTCGGCGTAGGCCATTTGCCAGAGCAAAAAGTTACTCAACCGTTGCTCACCGCTGGTGCGAATGAGTAAATCTGGATCGCTGCTGCCAGACGTATAGAGATGGCGTTCTAGCAGCTCTTCGGTAATGGCATCGGCGGACAGCTCACCCCGTTCGACACGTTCTGCCACTGAACGACAGGCTTGGGTAATTTCATGGCGGCTGCCGTAGTTAATGGCCACATTAAATTCCACCGCGTCATTGTGCTGGGTTTGCTCCATGGAGCGCTCCATTTCACGGCGCAGGGAATGGTGTAGACCTGATAGATCGCCAATAAAACGAATACGCACCCCTTCGCTATGCATTTCTGCCAGCTCTTTACGCAGAAGGCGCTCAAAGAGCACCATGAGAAAATCCACCTCCTCATGGGGACGCCGCCAGTTCTCGGTGGAAAACGCATAGGCGGTCAGCGTGCCAATCCCCCAATCCTTACAGCAGCGGAGTAAATCCTTGAGCACGTTGGCCCCTCGACGATGGCCTTCGATTCTCGGTAGACCTTGGCTCTGAGCCCAGCGGCCATTGCCATCCATAATCACAGCAACGTGGTTGGGCAAACCACGGGGATCGAGGTCAGACGGTAGAATTTTCAGAAGTTGGCTCGTCATAATTGCAGATGCGTATTGCTCCAAATATGCATTAAACGTGAATAGACCCATCTGCGCTGTTACGCAGCTGATATAGTCAGATTCATCAAAAAATTAAAATATTGGCTCGGAAGAGCCGATCCAGTTTTTTTTCATCCTCCCTTACAGAAGTCCCTCTAAAAGAAGAGGTGTGGACTGCTCCCAGGGTGCCCTAAATCCTCAAATTTTCAGACGTCCACACAATTCGCAGTAAGCTAATCGTGCAACATGCATCAATATCGTTTGATTTAGGGACAGGTCAAACCAGTTTACCCTTTTGCCCCGAAAGTCAGGGGATACCACAGCGACTTAAAGCTCTGATGGGAAAGCGATGGATAGATGCACGTTTATACCCTATCGGGTTCTTTGTCTGAGATTGTAGGGAAGTGTCCGAATTTAAAGGTCTGAAAAAGTCGGGATATCTGGTGCGCAATGCTCCTGGCCATAACGGTAGTCTGTCAGTGAGAAAACCATTGACCATGGCCGATGGGTGTGGATACTGCAATTGAATTTACCGATACGCTGCTCTATGAGAAAACCGGGCGGCACCTCAGCGATCTGCAATGCTGTATTTTGCAGCAGGTCTGGGGCGGCAAAACCTACCGTGCGATCGCAACCATCGCTGGCTATAGTGAAGGCCACGTCAAGGATGTCGCATCCCAGCTATGGCGACTGCTATCCGATGTTTTAGGGGAACGCATCACCAAAGGCAACTACCGGTCACGGTTGGTGTACTGGCTCAAGCGAGCTAAGCGCAAGATGGTCCATGTCGCGGAAGAAGCATGGCCTCGGGTGAACCCAGACCAATCAATGCCATCGTCGGTTGAGCAGCCCATCGAATCCCTCGACCCCCAGGGTATTGACCCTCATTTTATTGGGCGTAGTACTGCCATTGACCGACTCAGTACCCTCAGCACCCAGGGACATAAAATCATTGTGATTCAAGGCGAAGGGGGTCTAGGCAAAACCACACTCGCCCAGCATTATCTACGTCAGACAGCCTTTGATGTAGTTTTAGAATGGCGCGTCGCCCAAGAAACCTCGAACCTAACCGCAGTCGAGCACATTCTCGATGAATGGTTACGTCAGGATTTCAATGACGAACCTGGCCAGGATTTGAGCCTCAGCCTGAGTCGTTTACGACGACATCTCAAGCAGAAGCGAATCGGCATTCTCATTGATAATCTTGAGCCCGCCCTTGATAGCAATGGTCAGTTCGTTCCTGAATCTCGCTGTTATACAGAACTATTAAAGCTGTTGTCTGATTTTTCAATCAATGCAACAACGTTAATCACCAGCCGCGATCGTCTCTGCGAGCCAGGGATTAAAGCCTACCACTATCGGTTGCCGCGACTCACCCTCACCGACTGGCACCAGTGTTTTGTCTATCATCAGCTTTGTTTACCAGGTTCCCATGAGATTTTGCAGAGGCTACACCGGGCCTACGGTGGCAATGCCAAGGCTATGGAAATTTTATGCAGCACTGTCCAAACAGATTTCAATGGAGATCTGAGTGCTTATTGGCAGGCCTATGGCGCAAATCCCTTAGCGGAGGTTGATCTTAAAAACTTAGTCATTAGCCAAATCGATCGACTACAAGCCCTTGATCCTATTGCCTATCAGCTGCTTTGTCGTCTGAGCTGTTATCGCTATCAGACCATTGCCAAACTCTCATTAGCTGCTGTCATGGCACAATGCCATCAGGTGGATGCCCAAAGAGCGCTCTCATCGTTACGCAATCGCTCTCTAATTGAAGTCGAGAATGGTCAGTATTGGCTGCATCCGGTCATTCGAGCTGTCGCCATCGAACGGCTGCGACAGAGCCATGGACTTTGGTATGAAGCTAATCAAGTAGCGGCCACATATTGGACCCAGAGTGTGCAACACCTGAGCACTTTGATTGATGCACAGCAGGCATTAGAGGCCTACTACCACTACATTGCCATCGACAACTATCAGGCCGCTGCTAAAGTACTGCTCAAAAGTCGTCATAATCAATGGCAACAGTTTTTACCCCTCGCCAGCAGTCTTTACCGTATGGGGTTATTACACCCCGTGAGTACATTGATTGTTGAGGTGCTATTCCATTTGGAGTCGGAGTCTGAACCCTGGTCCCAAGTCGGTGAACTCAGGAATATCCTTGGAGATATCTACTGGATTACTGGAGAAATTAATCAAGCGATTGAGTGTCAGCAAAGTGCGATCGCAACCACCCAAAAGCTGCTAGCCAACCTAGACAGTCCCGAGCCTCTTAACAACTACTATCTCCAGATGCTAAACATCGACTCACGCTTGAGTTTGGGGTTATATGCTATGGATCTATGGGAGCTAGAGCAGGCTAAAACCAGCTTTCACAGAGTAATAGCACTAGGACAGAACACGGCTCACCAAGCCTGGGCAGACAAAGCCGCCGTTGCGCTTGCCCTCACATATGCGTGCCAGGGTCAGACTGAACCAGCCCATCAGTTAGCTAGCGATTGTCTACGTACATTTATCCACGAGAACCATACATCAGGTAGGCTGGCTTATTTTATCCAACTCTTGGGTCAAACCTATGGTCAGCTGGGCCATACAGAACAAGCAGAAGAGTTATACCAACAGGCTCTCACCTTTGCTGAGACCGGTCATTACCTCCAGGTCAAAGCCAAAGCTCTCACTGGGCTAGCCACCATCGCCCGCTGTCGTCAACAGATAACCATAGCCCTGGACTATCACACCCAAGCGATTGATCTATTCGATGGCATTGGTGCCAAGTGTGATTTGGCCAACGCCTATGTGGAGTTAGGCCATAGCTATCAGACCTTAAATCATATCGAGATCGCCCATCAGCACTGGCAACAGGCCCTATGTCTATATGCTGATATTAATGCCCAAAAACAAGTTGACAGGGTAACCAAGTTACTCCAAACAACAATCTCCAATATTTCTAAAACTACTCTCTAGAGAAGACTTCAGAGCTTGTTCCACTTCAGCTTCTCAGTGCAATACCGCATCCGAGACAAGCAGCTATCTTCCTCCTGCCCTTTTCCGTAATCGTCGTTAGTAACAACTCTCCTCTCTACGAGTTTCATACACAGATCATATCGAATACGGATTTCTTCATCCATGATTTATCTAATGGTTAGCATTCCTGACTATTCTAGAAATGTGCACAACGAGCACCTCAGCAATCTTCCCTGAGACAGAAGGTAGCTGCTAGTACGATCCCCGTCTCTTTGATTCTGAAAGCCAATGATTGGACTGCGCGGTGCACACCGGCAGTCTTTTTTTTAGACAGTCTCTACCCCACTGCCGTGCTGGCAAACTGCTCAACGGCATCAAATCCTAACCCTTTACGCAAAATCACGGGCTCATCCGCCGTCATATCTAAAATAGTTGATGCCAGATAGCTGGGCTCAGCTTCACTATCAATGATGATATCCACCTGCTTATCTAACGCATCAAACAGCTCGTAGCGGGAAAAGTAGGTTTCATCCATATCCCCCACATGAGCCGACGTGGAAATAATCGGATTTCCCAAGCTTTTTAACAGTGTCTGACACACCGGACTATCCGGCACCCGAATCCCTGTGGTCTTGCGCTTTGGATTCATCACTAGTTTAGGTACTAGTTTGGTCGCAGGCAAAATAAAGGTGTACGGGCCTGGAATTAGATAGCGCATTGTCCGATAGGCCGGATCGCTAACATAGGCATACTCGGCAATGTTTGACAGTGACGAACACAAAAACGTCAGGGGCTTATCGTTCGATAGCTTTTTTAGCTGTCGAACTCGTTTAATCGCACTTTTAGATTGCAAATCACAGCCAATGGCGTACACCGTATCAGTGGCGTAGAGCATAATCGCGCCGCTTTGCAACTGCTTGCGAACTTTTTCAATCTTGAATGTCTGAGGTGACTCAGGATGCAATGTATAAAGTGTAGCCATGGGTCGAGTCCTCATTACTGACTCGCTACTGCAAAAGCCATAGTACCGAGTGATACCGTAATCTTACAAAAACGGCTACTTCTCTTAACAGAGGCTCCCATGATTCCCCCCAGTTCCCCCCCAGTATCTCCCTTACATCAGCAAACCTTTTCTCTAGACCATCAGGGATTTACTGACCTGCTTGCCCATACCGAAAATATATTGCTGATTCAAGACCTAGATGGCGTTTGCATGGGTTTGGTAAAAGATCCGCTCAATCGGTCCATCAGCCGAGCCTATGTAGAAGCAGCCCCAGCCTATGACGGCCATTTCTTTGTATTGACCAATGGCGAGCACATTGGCAAACGAGGGATCAATGGCATTGTAGCCAAGGCACTGCAGCAGCCAGTGGGTGATTTACACCTGCCTGGTCTAGCTGCCGGTGGTGTTCAATGGCAAGACCGCAACGGTCAGTTAACCCATCCAGGGGTCAGTGATACGGAGCTTGCTTTTTTGAAATCAGTTCCCGGTCGCATTAAAACGACCTTAGAGACGTTTTTAAGCACCGTGGACCATGGCCTATCGTCAGAAACCTTAACTCACTGCATCAATGCCTCAGTACTGGATAATGTGGCATCTCCCACCGCTAATCTCAACACGTTTTACGAAACCCTGAATAATCTAGCCCTTTACCAACAGCTACAAACACAGATGCGGGAGCTGACCGCTCGGCTCTTGGTAGAAGCCAAAGCCGAAGGCTTAGAAAATTCCTTTTTTGTACACTACGCCCCCAATCTAGGTCGTGATGACCGGGGTGACGAGGTAGTTTGGCAGGCCGATGACACTACGTCAGGCACGACGGATTTTCAATTTATGCTGCGCGGGGCCATCAAGGAAGCGGGGGTGCTGTCTTTACTTAACCGCTATTACTTTATGAAAACAGGGCTACATCCCTTGGGTATCGGGTTTAATGCTCGACAGGCTCCTAAAAGCATGGAGGACATGCTAGCCCTTGTAAAACAGAACTTTGACCCAGCCCATATGCCACTCATCATTGGTGTGGGGGATACGGTCACCAGTCAGGCTATCAATACAGACGATGGTTTAGTGTTTAAGCGCGGCGGCAGCGATCGCAACTTTCTGCAGCTGATCCAAAACATTGGCCAAGCCTTTGAGAGCGGCAATCTGGTGGTATATGTCGATAGCAGCGGGGGTGAGCTCAAAAACCGGCGCGCTCTGCAAGTGGAAACCAATAACGGCATCCCCAAGGTTACCCAAGGCCCCGGCGATCCGCGTGACCATAGCGACCCATTGACACTCAACGTTGTGTTTCCCGGCGGCCATGAGCAATATTGTGCAGCGTTTCAAGCGGGTGCGATCGCACGCCAAAGCCTCCCATAAAATCCTGTAGGGACGTTCCATGGAACGTCCCTACAGGATTTTTCCAATGAATAAAGATAATCAAACAAGGACTTACATTAACGACTGTAAACTTGGGTAAACCAAGACAATCGAATGAGGTGCCTAGTGCTACATTGAATCTATACAAACAACTGAATAACTGTTAGGGACTCAAATTAATTCCTAACATTCCAAACCTAAATCTCTTTCAGATTTAGCTATACGTCTAAACAGGGCTTACGCAATTTCAATTAGTTTTGAATTAGCAGCCAAATCTCAATCGATATAAGGCACGTAGCAAATTTGAACCGTAAACCTCTAGCAAAAAAATTCTATTTTCTTTTCCAACCAAACTAACAGCAGACTAGCGATTGTTTTTGAGTTTTGCCAAGTTAAAAGGAGTCAGTTAGAAATAACTGGCTCCTATTTTAATGGGCTAATAAATTATTTTTGATAGTCTAAAACTATCGGTTGGCATCAGAAATATCACTATATTTCTCTGTAAGAATGGCCAATTGGCTGGCCCTCGTCATTGGCAATACTCGCTGGCACTGGGCCTGGTTTAAAGACAACGCTCTCAAACAGGTTTGGCATACTCCCCACCTTTTGCCTAGCCAGGATTTAAGGTCTGTTTGGGCCGAGCAGACACCGCCACAGCTGCTAGCTACAACTACTGAGCCCATGAACATTTGGGCCGTTTCAGTCGTTCCGTCCCAGGCTCAGTACCTTGACCCCATACCTGCGGTCAGATGGATTGATCACGTTCCCCTCAAAGGTGTGTACACCACCCTGGGTCTAGACCGGGTAGTCGCGCTCTGGGGAGCTGGGCACCAGTATGGGTGGCCAGTGCTAGTCATTGATGGTGGGACAGCCCTAACATTTACGGCTGGAGCTGAGGGGGCCTTTAGCGGTGGGGCAATTTTGTTAGGGTTGCGATCGCACTTTACTGCGCTGCATGACCACACTGCGGCATTACCAAATATCAGCCTCCCAGGAAAACTGCCTCCTCACTGGGCTAAGGACACTCCCAGCGCTATCCAAAGCGGAGTGATTCATACCCTGCTGGCTGGGGTGCACAGTTTTATTCAAAGCTGGCATCAGCAACACCCTACAACGGCAGTCCTCTTCACTGGCGGGGACGGTCAGTATCTTTACCAGCTTTATCAGCAGATATACCAGACACAACAAAACCAGGTTCTGCGCAACAGAACCTGGTTTGATCCCAACCTTATGTTTTGGGGCATCTCCGCTTATCGCAGGGAGGCCACCCGAGCACTGTAGGCAACCGTATCCGTACCGGCAGTTGCTGATGGTAGCGCCAGTTCACTGTCCATCTCCTGTAGCCGAGCTACGCGATCGCGAGGATTAGGGTGCGTGCTAAAGATAGCCGGAGGGCTATTACCACTGTCTAGTTTTTGCATCAGCGTCGCCATCCCAGTCTGGTCGTACCCAGCCTCACCCATGGTGACAAAACCATGATTGTCAGCCACCAATTCGTCTTTACGACTGTTCGGTAGCGTCAACGCCACATCTACCGCAATGGATACCATCTGGTTTCGACTGAGACCAAAGGCTCCGGCCACACCTTGGGCAATGGCCACATCCCGCATCTGGTCCAGGGCATGTTTCTCAGCAATGTGACCCACTTCATGGCCCAGCACTCCAGCCACCTCTGCTTCGTTATCCGCCGCCGCCAACAAGCCAGTGGTGATGTACACATACCCCCCCATGGTGGCAAAGGCATTGATGCCGTCGTCTTCAACCACCTGAAACACGTAGGGAATATCTGGACGATCGCTATAGGGAATCAGACTCTGACCAATCTCATCCACATAGGCCGTCAGATCAGCATTGCGATGGAGGCGAAATGATTGACTGAGTAACTGCTGATTAACCTGACCGCCAAGATTGACTTCCTGCCTATCCGACATGTTGGTAATTTGAAATACCTGAATAGTCGGCAAAATAATATCGAACAAACCAGCCGTGGCAGGCTTAGGAAGCATAGCCCCCAGACTCAACGTCATCAAAAAAGCCATTGCACCGTAGGCCAGACGGCGTTGCCAGCGATTGCCCCAGCGAAGAACTACATTAGGAACTACATTAAACATGGTCAGCTTACTGTAATAAAACGGCGAATAAAGCGAAGACGGATAAGGTCAATCTTGAAGTGATGCGGTCACGATAGTTGAAGCCATATCCATGATTTGACCATAGCGATAGCCCCTATAGCTTTCTCTATGGGCTGTGACAGTTAATGGACTGTGGTTTGACGCATGCAAGCTACGCACTCAGTTAAGCCCATCCCCCTAACTGACCAGCCCATGATTAAATACTAACGACTGCATTCCCCATTCCATAGGGTGATATTGCACATCTGTTACATTGTCGTTTGAGTCAAACCGTGCTTTTATCAGCACCAGCGCTTAAACAGTAGAAAAATATTCGGAGTGCCAAAACCATGGCTATTTTGGATTCTAAGGGACGCTTATTTGGCAAAATCAGCCTGTTAGACATTGGCGCCGGGCTGATCATCCTGATGGTAGCTGTAGCCGTATTTTTCTACCCTGGTACGTCCGGTTCGGTGGCCCAGGTCGGCGCCGTTAACAAAGATATCGAAGTGGATGTGATGGCCCGAGGATTGACCGTGCTAAACCCTGAACAGTTTTTGGTGGACTTAAAAGCAGAAGGTACCACCAACGTCATCATTCGCAACCAGCCCTATGGCCAAGTCACGGTCAAGGATGTCAAGCCACTACCCCGCAGTACCGCAGTACCGCAGCCGGATGGGTCCGTAACGTCATTTCCCGATCCTCGGCCTGAGCTGGGTTATACAGCCGATATGCTGATTACCTTAGCCGGGTCCGCTCAGATTACTGATGATGGCCCCGTCTTTGGCAATAGTAAAGTTAAAATTGGCACCCCCATCGAACTAGAGGGCAAAATCTATAATTTCAAAGCTAGCGCGGTTGCTGTGCGTATTCCTGACTAAGCAAGCAACAGAAAAATGTAGTGTGGACTACATTTTTCTCAGCTAACTATCAGCATTTCCTTTAAAGATCTTCAGTTTTCTATCAGAAGGTCTTCAGGTGTCTTGTCCATTCTTGTAGGTAAGAAAGCACTAAACCTTCCTACATTTTGGAGGACACACTATGAAACGCTTCGTACTTTCTGGTTTATCCCTTTTATTGGCCACTGCGGCTGTTGTCCCCGCAGTTGAAGCCAAGCCTTCTGATGACAGCTCCCTAGTTAACACGACGCTCCAGCAACGCCGTTTAGATGAATTGGACCAGCGGACAAAAAGTAGTGATTCGCTGATCGACACTAACATTCAGCAGCGGCGTCTAGATGAACTCAATCTACGCACTAAGAGCAGTGATTCGCTGAGGGGTACTAATATTCAACAGTATCGCCTGGATGCAATAGACGCCCGTGATAAGTCTTAAGCACAGGCATTTTTTAAGTAGCTCAGGTTTGGAGGGGTCACACAGGTGGCCCTTTTTTTCTGAAATTTTAGGATTAGTGCCCAATACGCTAGAACCGTTATGATTAAGATAGTTGACATTTCTTAAAGGTTTTTGTCATATATGACTGCAACCGCCGACTCTCAGAGAATCAAGCAATTTTTAGAAAAGCGTCTCTTACTAGGTCGGCCCCTCACTACTGAGTTAACCGCAATTTTGCTGGTTTACTTTGTACAAGGAATCTTGGGATTAGCGCGGTTAGCGGTCAGCTTTTTTCTTAAGGATGATCTAGGTCTGACCCCTGCAGCCGTTGCTGCACTCACAGGTGTGGCTAGCTTACCCTGGACTATTAAGCCCCTCTTTGGATTCTTATCGGATGGGCTGCCTATTTTTGGGTATCGCAGACGGCCTTATTTGATTTTATCGGGCCTCACAGGTACAGCAGCCTGGCTGGTCCTAGCTACCCTGGCTCATACGGCCTGGTTAGCAATAGCCATGCTCTTGCTGAGTTCGTTATCGGTAGCGGTTTCAGACGTCATTGTCGATTCTCTGGTGGTGGAGCGGGCTCGTCAGGAGTCCCAGGGTGAAGCCGGTACACTGCAATCGCTTTCCTGGGGCGCGGCGGCTGTTGGTGGTTTGCTAACGGCGTATTTGGGCGGATTATTACTGGAGCACACCAGCACTCGCGTCGTCTTTGCGGTCACAGCCATATTCCCACTGATTATATCTGTCGTAGCTTGGCTGATTGCAGAAGAACCCGTCCAAGAAAAATCGAACGTTCAATCGGTCTGGCATCAGGTTAAACAGCTGAAGACAGCGTTTAGCCAGCGGGCAATTTGGATGCCGGCATTATTTTTGTTTCTGTGGCAGTCCACCCCCAGTGCCGATTCAGCTTTTTTCTTTTTTACGACCAATGATTTGGGGTTTGCACCTGAGTTTTTGGGTCGGGTGCGGTTGGTCACTAGTCTGGCGGCCCTCATAGGCATCGCTATTTTTCAACGCTTTTTGAAGACTGTCCCCTTTCGCACCATCTTTGCCTGGTCCACCGTGCTGGCCTGTTTAGGGGGGATGACCACCCTGATTTTGGTTACCCATACTAACCGCAGCCTGGGTATTGACGATCAATGGTTTAGCTTAGGCGACAGCGCTATTCTCACGGTGATGGGGCAGATCGCTTTTATGCCGGTACTGGTGTTGTCAGCCCGACTATGCCCAAAAGGAGTGGAAGCTACGCTGTTTGCTCTGCTGATGTCGATTTCGAACCTGGCG
>NZ_JADEXP010000173.1 GCF_015207065.1 Leptolyngbya cf. ectocarpi LEGE 11479
GTGCTGAAGCACCGGGCTTTGTCTGCGTTCTCCCAATCCCTCTTAGATTTGGTAACAACCAGATGGCATGTTTAAGCATATCTAGAGATTTGGAATAACACCGAATTTTGCAATGTAAGCGTGCCAAGTAATGCCTCAATCAGGTATTCTCTCCTTCTTAGGAACATCCACTATCGTGTCAATAGCCGTAACTAAGCATCTTTCAGTCGCAATATACTTACAGGTAAACATGTCAGGCAAATATGTCAGGCAAATATGTAGATAAGTCAAAATATATCGATAAATAAACATGTCGATAAGGTTTTCTTGACAAGATAGTTATCTCTACTGACAATTTAATTGCAGTTAGAAAGAAAAATAAGTTATGGAGTCACAATTTATCGCTGGTAAAGCAGAATAGTTCAATTCTTTATCGATGAGAACACGTCGTTTGACGTCTGAGAATCTGCTCCCAAACCCTCAGTTTTGGTAAGGTTGATTCCTTAACCAAAAGATATTTCTATTAGTAAGCAGCTATCAAAGTAGCTCAGGGTTTTTATGCCTACAAATCCTTAATTCTGGAATCTTTAAGTCTTGTTTCTTCCAGAAGTGAGGACTTGATTTCTCATCGCAAATTATGACCACCGACTTAGGGCCTACTTAAGTGATTTTGTAACGTCTTGCAAGAATCGTTCTAGATAAAAAAGCTTTAGATAAAGAAAAGCTTTGGATGATCCTTTAAGGCAAATTATTGAGTAGTAAACTTGACCACTTCTATAAGGCTATTGATGTGTTGAGAAGTAATAAATAGCGTATGTCCTCACAAAATTCGAGGCCGGAAGATAATTCTTTTGATATCCCGCCTCATGCACCGACCCGACATCGTCGTCGTCGTCCTGGCGATCGCAATTTCATCGGTCGCGGGTTTGATGTTCACCCAGAAGTATTTTTAGTGTCTGGGGGATTGATTCTCCTGTTTGTATTATTCACGCTGATTTTCAAGGAACCAGCAGAAAATGCGTTTGGGGCAGTCCAGACTTTTATTGCAGGAGCCATGGGATGGTTTCTCATTTTATCTGTCAGCGTTTTTCTGATATTTGGGGTCTACATTGCCATTAGTAAATTAGGCAATGTGCGCTTAGGTGGACCCGATGCCAAACCTGAGTTTCCTACATTTGCCTGGTTAGCAATGTTAATCAGTGCCGGCATGGGCATTGGCTTAATGTTCTGGAGTGTTGCTGAGCCGATTTACCACTTTCAGGATCCGCCTGCTCTGTTGGGTACGATTGCCCCAAACACGGCCGATGCGGCTCAGCAGGCAATGGGAATTACCTTTTTTCATTGGGGATTGCATGCCTGGGGAATTTACGCATTGGTCGGTTTGTCCTTAGCGTTCTTCACGTTTAACTGGGGGCTGCCATTAACCATTCGTTCAGTTTTCTATCCGCTTTTAGGTAACCGGATCTATGGCTGGCCGGGGAATGCGATTGATATTCTTGCCGTTGCCTCAACATTGTTCGGATTGGCCACATCGTTGGGCTTTGGCGTTCAGCAAGTAAACGCAGGCTTTAATTTCCTATTTGGTTTAGAAATTAGCACCCCGGTACAGGTGGGTCTGATTGCCATTATCACAGGATTTGCCACGGCGTCTGTGGTGTCTGGTTTGGGAAATGGAGTACGGCGATTGAGTGAATTGAACATGATGTTGGCAGGCGTGCTGCTGCTGTTTGTTCTTTTTGCCGGACCGACTCTGTTTATCGTTAATTCCTTTGTAGAAAACTTGGGTTACTACGCGGCATCGTTACCTACCCTCAGTTTTTGGACTGAAACATTCTCGGGTACAGACTGGCAGAATAGCTGGACTGTATTCTATTGGGGCTGGTGGATTTCTTGGTCTCCTTTTGTTGGCATCTTTATTGCCCGCATATCCCGTGGTCGCACAGTACGTGAGTTCATGCTTGGCGTTCTGCTACTGCCTTCACTTCTGACATTTCTATGGATGTCCACATTTGGTGGTACCGCATTAAGTCTAGAACTGGGTGGTTCTAGTGGTCTGATTAGTGACGCGGTGGCAGCAGATGTGTCGACAGCGCTGTTTGTCATGCTGCAGCAGCTGCCACTGACAGGCATCACCTCTTTAGTTGGGATTGTGCTGGTAGTGGTGTTCTTTGTAACGTCTTCTGACTCAGGTTCTCTAGTTGTTGATAGCTTGACGTCCGGAGGGAAATTAGAATCGCCAGTGCCACAGCGTGTTTTTTGGGCTGTATTGGAAGGTGTTGTTGCCGCCGTGCTGCTACTGGGAGGTGGCTTATCAGCCTTGCAAACAGCATCAATTACGACGGGATTACCATTTACCGTGATATTGCTGTTCATGTGCTACAGCATTTATAAGGGATTATCCTATGAGCATCGTGTTGTAATCGAGGAACAGGAACTGCAGTCCTCTAAATCAGCTGACGAAGCAGTTGTCTCATAATATTGTCATGATACTGCTGAGGTAACCTGCTCACGAGCACAATCAGATTGTTCTTTGGAGACGTGAAATTTCGCGTCTCCATTTTTTTTATAGCGAACTGCTTTGTTATCAGACTTTAGTCATTGCAGTAACTTGTAGCGTACTCATATCGGTCTGGCCCCAACCAACTACTTATAGAAGACTAGCTCAAAACAAAAAGTCCCCACCAAGAGGCAGGGACTTGCTTATTTCTAAGTCCTTCTAAGTCAATCAAGAAGGAAAGTTAGAATTAGGGCTTACTTGTCATCTAGAGCCGCGATACCAGGAAGCGTCTTGCCTTCAAGCAGTTCGAGACTGGCACCACCACCGGTAGAGATGTGGCTCATTTTCTCAGCCACGCCCACTTTCTCAACAGCGGCGACAGAATCACCACCGCCAATGATGGACATACAGCCAGTAGCTGTAATCTCAGCTAGGGTGTTAGCCACAGCTTCAGTCCCTTGGGCAAACTTCTCAAATTCAAATACACCCATGGGGCCATTCCAGATGACGCCTTTGCAGTCGGCAAGGGCCGCCTGGAAAACCTTGATGGAGTCGGGGCCGATGTCTAGACCCATCCAGCCGTCAGGAATGGATTCAACGCTAACGGTCTGGGCGTTGGCATCGGGAGCAAAGTTGTCAGCAACGACTACGTCGGTTGGCAGTAGCAGCTCTACACCTTTTTCCTTAGCTTTGGCTTCCAGCTCTTTGGCCAGCTCTAGCTTGTCTTCTTCGACCAGGGACTTACCAACGCTAAGACCACGGGCCTTATAGAAGGTGAAGATCATGCCGCCGCCGATAAACAGCTTGTCTACTTTGTCTAGTAGGGTTTCGATGACGCCAATCTTGGAGGAAACTTTGGATCCGCCAACGATAGCCGCAAAGGGACGCTGGGGACTGTCCACAGCGCTCTGTAGATACTGCAGCTCTTTTTCGATGAGCAGACCGCTAACGGAGGGGCTGAGGTACTCGGTTACACCCGCCGTGGAGGCGTGGGCACGATGGGCAGTACCAAACGCGTCGTTGACATATAGCTCAGCGACAGAGGCTAGATTCTTGGCAAACTCAGGATCGTTGCCGGTTTCACCATCGTAAAAACGTACGTTTTCTAGCAGTGCGACTTGACCGTCAGCCATGTCGGCCAACGCTGCTGTTACAGAATCGCCAACGCAGTCATCACACTTAATAACATCTTGGCCCAATAGCTCAGACAGACGTACAGCAACGGGCGTTAGTCGCATGCTGTCAACGACTTTACCCTTAGGACGGCCAAAGTGACTACACAGAATCACCTTGGCACCCTTACTGGTCAAGGCTTGAATGGTAGGCAGTGCTGCCCGAATCCGAGTATCGTCAGTAATGTTGCCTTGGTCATCGAGAGGCACATTAAAATCTGCCCGCATCAGCACACGCTTGCCTGACAGATCAGCCGCTGACAAGTCAGTCACGGATTTCTTTGCCACAGAACTATCCTCCTACTGCAATTTTGTTACGTTACGTACACCCCACTTCAAAGCTAGGGCAAGCTTGATTACCCTAGATGTAAAGGGATGATACATTTTCTTTCCTTAATAGGTATTATCGCTTATTGCGGCTCTGATTTTTGATCGAAGTCTAGGGTTTCTGACGCTATGTTTAAGACCGTTTTATTTCCGATAGATGCTAGTCCAGAAGCGCAACAGGCGGCTTTTAAAGCTGCGGAGTTAGTGAAATATCATCAGAGTCATTTGATTTTGCTATCGGTCGTTGAGACGCCCAATAGTGCGGGTGGCAGTGCTCATCCTGAGCAAACATCGCCGGAGGCAGTGGCTCAACTTTTGGCCCAGGCTAAGACTGTTTTTACGAACCAGGGCATTGATACGGAAGCGGTTGAGCGCGAGGGAAATCCGGCGTTTGTGATCTGCGATGTGGCCGATGAGTTTTCAGCAGATCTAATTGTCATGGGGTGTCGCGGCATTGGTTTGACGTCAGAAGGGCAGTCGGAAAGTGTGAGTAGTCGGGTGATTAATTTGTCACCCTGCCCGGTGATGGTGGTGCCGTAGGGACACTCCGCTAGAATAGATCGCCGCCTATTCTTGTTTGCTATGTCTTCGCCCTCTATCCAGTGGTATCCCGGTCACATTGCTAAGGCGGAGCGCTCTCTAAAAGAGCAGCTAAAGCGGGTGGATGTGGTGTTGGAAGTTAGAGACGCACGGATTCCGTTGGCAACCCACCATCCTGAGGTCAATGATTGGATCGGTGACAAGGCACGGGTGCTGGTGCTAAATCGGGTGGATATGATTTCGCCTGAGGCCCGGCAGGCCTGGCAGGCCTGGTTTAAGGCTGAGGGGCAAACGGCCTACTTTACCAATGCGAAACAGGGTACAGGGGTGCAAAACCTGCTGCGGGCTGCTCAAGATGCGGGCAAAGCGATGAATGCTCGGCGGAAAAGTCGTGGGATGAGGCCGCGACCGGTGCGGGCTGTGGTGATTGGGTTTCCCAATGTGGGTAAGTCAGCTCTGATCAACCGGTTACTCAAACGCAAGGTGGTGGTGAGCGAACGGCGGGCGGGGGTAACGCGGCAGCTGCGATGGGTGCGCATTTCGAATGAGATCGAGCTGCTGGATGCCCCTGGGATTATCCCGCTCAAGCTAAACGATCAGGGGGCGGCCCTCAAGCTGGCAATTTGTGATGATATTGGTAATGCCAGCTATGACACCCAGCGGGTGGCGGCGGCATTTTTGGATTTGATTCAGGATTTGGATGGTCGGGATGGGGATTATGGGGGTGCGATCGCAGCTCGCTACAGCATTCCCCGCACGTCAGAGGCCGGTGAACCCTATACAGGCGAGTCCTATCTAAATCTTTTGGCCCAGCGACATCATAATGATTGCGAACGGGTAGCCCACCAGCTTCTAAACGACTTTCGCAAAGGCAATCTGGGTAATCTAGTGCTGGAATTCCCTCCCGACGAGTTCGAATGATGCGCTACCTTGCTCTGGCTAACACAGGCTTATTGCGGAGGTCAGGAGTCGAGATGTAAATCTTCAGCGAAGATTAAATTCGTTCATCAGTTTGAGATCGCGGACTGAGATAGGATTCGAATCAAACGGGAAATATTGATGGGTAGGAGTGTTGTGCACATCCATTACCGTCCCATTAAGGGAACATCCCGACACGATTCGATAGTCATAGCTTTGCTCCCTGTGTCTAACTCATAGTCCATTGGATGTTTCAATATCCGAGAGTATGGCTAAAACCGTCAAGATTTCTATTATTGCCAGTGATTTATCTAAGTCCGGTGCGGGCCGTTGGCAAGGAGCAGTGCGGCCATTTTTGCTAGCTGAGACCGCCAAACGTTTGGGACATGACGTAGAAATTCTTGGCTTTACGGATAGTGAAACCGAAGTTACTTTTCCATCCAAGTTTCCCATCAGGGCAATTTCTGGCAATATTTATCCTAAATTTTTGGGGGCAGCCAGGACCCTGCTGCAGAGCATAAGCGGTGACATTGTCTATGCCTATAAGCCAAAGCCTAGCAGCTTTGGCTTAGCCCTTTTACACCGCTTATATCATCATCGTCCGGTCATTTTAGATATTGATGATTGGGAACTCAGCTGGCACGGTGGTGACCATCGCCGCTACCATTGGACACCCCGTAACGTTGTCAGAGGGTTATTGAAAGCTGATGGAGAACTGCGCCATCCAGACCATCCAGTTTATCTACGGTGGATTGAAAATCTGGTATTCCAGGCCGATGCCGTGACTCTGCATACCCAGTTTTTACAGAATCGCTTTGGGGGCACCTACATTCCCAACGGTAAGGATATTGATTTATTCAATCCTGAGCGTTATGACCCCGAGGTGAGCCGTGCCAAGTACGGTCTATCCAACTATCGAGTGCTGATGTTTCCAGGCGCACCCCGCCCCTACAAGGGAATTGAAGACTTGTTAACGGCTCTCGACATCGTGAATTGGCCGGATTTGCGATTGGTGATCGTGGGAGGGAGTCCTTATGATGACTACGATCAAACTTTGGCTAAGCGCTGGGGGCGCTGGTTAATCCAGCTGCCAAAGTGTTCCTACGATACGATGCCTGAAGTTGTGGCAGCCGCTCATGTGATCGTCGTACCCCAGCGTGACCACCCTGCAGCCAGGGCCCAGTTTCCCCTCAAGCTAACGGATGGGATGGCAATGGCTAAACCAATTTTAGCGACGACCGTTGGTGATATCCCCGATATCTTAGGAGATACCGGCTATTTAGTCGAATCCGAATCTCCACAGCAGCTGGCCGACATGGTGAAAACCATTTTGAATAATCCGCAACAGGCCGCTAACCGAGGTCGACAGGCTCGAGAACGCTGTGTCCTTCACTATAGTATCGATGCGATGGCAGAGACCTTAGGTCCTCTGATTCAGCAATGCCTTAAGGGTCAACCGCAGAATCAGTTAGGCTATAGACAAAAACTTAAACAGCTAGATCAAGGGGGTTAGTTTTTGCTAACACCTTTACTTAATTACTCGACCGGCATCTATTGAGTATTCTTAGACTAATTATTCATGTCTTCTACCCGCTTATTAACCCAGTCGCTCTTTAAATATCCAACCCTTCTATTTTTTACAGTTCTACTGGGATTCTCAGGGGCACTGTTTAACGGGGTGAGCACCTTGTTAATTTTGCCGATTTTGCTTGAGCTGCTGGGACAGGCGGAAGAATATACAGGCTCCTTACCACCCATTTTGCAGACGTTTGTGAGTGTCTTTGATGGGTTACCCGAAAACATTCGCCTACCGGTCATGGCCGGTTCGGTGGTAGGCGTCATTGTACTCAAAAGTCTATCCACCTATGCCAGTGCGCTGACAGCGGGCACATTGAACCGCAAACTGGCGATGTCGCTACGACGCCAGGGGCTGCGCATGCTTTTGGATGTTGATTTGGGATACTTTGCCCAGACTAAGATTGGTGATTTGATCAATCAGTTAAATGTGGAGGTGAATCGCACCACCATTGCGATTAGAAATTTAGTTCGCATTGTTGTCTTGGTGATCACGCTTGCAGTCTTTTTAATTTTGCTGTTGCTTACCTCTTGGCAGCTGACAGTGATTTCAACCGTGACGCTAGGTTCGGTCACACTGCTTAATCAGTTTATTGTTAAACGCTCTAAAGTCCTGGGGAAGCGACTGTCTGAGACCTCTAAAGCCTATTCTTCTCGGGTCTTCGAAGTGTTATCGGGGATTCGTCTTGTCAAGGCAACAGCCAATGAAGAACGGGAATATAACTATTTAGACAACATTATTATTGACCGAGAAAGTGCCGAGTTTAATTCCCAGCTGGTGTTTGCTGGCATTGCGCCTTTTAACGAAATTATCAATATTTTAGCGCTGATGCTAATTGCAGTGCTGGGGCGGATGGCTTTTAGTAATCAGCTAGAGCTGTTTGAATCCTCCCTGGTTGCGTATCTGATTATTTTGTTTAGGACGTTGCCGTTTATTGGCCAGCTCAACAGTCAGCGCAGCACCCTTGCCAATACATCAACAAGTGTAGAAGTGGTGACGGCTCTACTAAAGCGAGATGATAAACCGTTTATGCCGAGGGGGGCCAAACCCTATCGTCCGCTCCAAAAGGGCATCCATTTTAATCAGATTCGGTTTAACTATCCAGGCCACGAGCAGGAAATACTGCGGGGAATTGATCTGTTTTTGCCCAAGGGGCAAACCTTGGCATTGGTAGGTTCGTCAGGGGCAGGTAAATCAACACTGGCTGATTTATTGCCCCGATTCTACGATCCTACCAGCGGCACCATTGAACTGGACGGGGTGGATCTCAAGACGATAGACCTCTGCGGCTATCGGTCAAATCTGGGCATTGTTAGTCAGGAAACGTTCTTGTTTAATGCGTCTGTGCGAGAGAACTTGCTTTATGGTCGACCTGAGGCTACAGATACTGAACTCAAGGCGGCGGCTAAGCAGGCCAATGCCTATGAGTTTATTGAAAATCTGCCCCAGGGATTTGAGACCATGATTGGCGATCGCGGCGTGTTACTTTCGGGGGGACAACGCCAGCGTTTAGCCATTGCCAGGGCGCTGCTACAAGACCCCGATATTTTGATTTTGGATGAAGCGACCAGCGCCCTGGATACGGTGTCGGAACGGTTGGTACAAAATGCCATTGATGAGCTGAGTCGAGACCGCACCACCTTAGTCATTGCTCACCGTCTGTCTACCATTCATGAGGCCGATCAAATTGCTGTCCTGGAGCGGGGCAAGGTTATGGAGGTGGGTACCCATGGAGACCTGTTGGCAAAGAGAGGGGCCTATGCCAAACTCCATGCGATGCAGCGCACTAAGGGCGGGCGTGAGAATGGTGCTGGTAACCTGGTGTCTAGTATTGTGCCGGTTTATCGTAAAGCGATTGGTAAGTCGTCCTATGAGTTGAGATCGCAGTTAAACTCCATGATTGGCCTACTGGCCTTAATCCAAGATGATGTGGACGATCCTTACGAGCAGGCAGAGCTAATGTCCTATGCCCAAACCATTGCCATTGATTTGCTAAGTGTTGTTGAAAATTTAGAAGCCATCAGTACACCCATGAAATCATCCCCACCCAGCCCAACAACAACATCTACTCCCTCAAACCAACTCTCTTGAGAGTCAGGTAAGGACAAACTCTTCCCACTGAGACTTTATATAACAACTATCTATTAGATTTCCTATGAAGCGTGGCATATATACCTTAGCCAATGATGTGGTCTACGACCAGCTGGTCGCTCTGCTCAACAGCATTGAACAAAATTCAGGCCATATTCCTGTTTGTGTGATTGCCTACAATGACGACATTGAGCGGGTGACGGCTGAAGTGGCCCAGCGGGATAACGTCTCGCTGTTGGACGATGCGACCCTATTTAAATTTTGGGAAGACTTTTCTCTACGGGTCTGGCAAACCCACCCGACCGCTATCAAAAAGTGGAAAGCCTCGGGGGTAAAAACCCAGTTTTATCGGGTAGGTGAAAACCACCGCTATGTCTCCTTTGACCCGGCAGCCCCCTTTGACGAATTTATCTACCTCGATGCTGACACCCTGGTGCTGCAGCCCCTCGACTTTATGTTTGAGCGGTTGTCCCAGGCAGATGTGGTGGTCTACGATTTCCAGTTCAAAGACCTCAGCCATATTTTTAATGTCAATTCTGACAAGCTGGAGATCGTATTTTCTGCCGAACGGCTGCAGCGCGATATTTTTTGTTCCGGCTGCTATGCCTCTAAGCGGGGGCTGTTTTCAGAGGCGGAGTTGGACCACGTGGTAGACACACTGGGGCAAGGCAACTCCGATGTACTGTACATGGGTGCGCCTAACCAGTCGCTGCTGAACTATATGGTTCAGATTAACAATCGCAGCGTTCATAATGTGGCTCTAGAATGGCGTCCTGAGGGCAAGGCGACGGGGAATGCGGTCTCATCCAAACATTTTGAAGAACGCGATGGTTTGGTCTACGACCGGGGAAAACGTTTGAGCTACCTGCATTATATTGGTCTGTCTTCAAAACTATTTCGCCGCGTTTGCAGTGGCGAAAATCTTGATTTTCCCTACCGTCAGACGTTTTTGCACTACCGCTATCTACATGAACCCATGCCAGAATTGCTCGGTAAACCCAGGGCCTACAATCAGCCGCCGTCCCTACAGCAGCGATTGATGAAAAAAATTGGCCTGGCCTAGGGGGGACTGATGACTAGCCAAACTAGAGGTGTTTACATTGTGGCGAATCAAAAGGTGGGAGAAAATGCGATCGCACTCCTAGCCAGCCTGCGGCGTCATGATCCGGACGTGCCAGTGTACATGATTCCCTTTAACGATGACTACCAGGCCTTATTCCAAACGCTCAAGCGACTTTATCAAGTACAGCTGTTTCCAGATCTCGCATTTTTAGATACCTTCACCCAAAAAATTAGCGAGATTTTCCCCCGCGATTTTCTGGCCCTGCCCAACAAAATGCGAAAGCTGGCCGTCTGGTTTGGGCCGTTGGACGAGTTTCTCTATATCGACACAGATATCCTTTTTTTTGAACCGGTATCCCACACCCTGACCTACCTCGACCGAGCAGACTTTATCTGCTGTGACTATCACTTTAAAGGACGGAAGCTGAGGGATGTGTTTTCTCCTAGTGCCGTTGAACGGGGCATCTTTCCCCCGAATATTGTCAATTCTGTTTTTAATAGCGGTCTTTGGGGCTCTAAAAAAGGCACCATCACCCTGGATGAAATGTACGCACGTCTAGATGAATGTGCCCAAAACCGTAATTATTTCGATTTCTCAGGGGGCACGACAGATCAGCCGATCATGAACTATCTGGTGCTCAACAGCATCCAAAATCGGCTCAACATCGCCCAGGTAGAACCCAACGAGCCCGGCAGCTGGGGCGGGATGAAACACTTTGTGACTCGCGACCATGCTCTGTATGACGGTGAAGTCCGGTTGCGCTATCTCCACTGGGCCGGAACTCCCATGGGACCCGGTGGTCCCTATCGAGAGCTGTGGGAATATTATCGATATCTGGATGATCCGCGGCCGCCCGCAGAGGAGCAGGAGAGTACGCAGCTGCTTGTGAAGCGGTTTAAACAAACTGTTCGTCGGCTGATACAACGGCTGAAGCGATAGCCCATTCCCCATTCCCCGGTGGGCCGTGCCCACCCTACATTCATGACTTTTTCCCATGACCCCTCCTAGCTGTTCACTCTCCATCATGGTGGCCCGCACCGACATCCCTTTTATGATGGAGACGATTCCCCATTTGGTGCGCACCAGTCACTATCCCTTTACCGAGAGGGTGCTGTTTCTCGATACGGCACCGCTGAGCGGTGATAAAGTGGGCCGACCCGGCATTGGCACTCTGGAGCAGCTGCGGGAAAACTGCGCTCAATTAGTGGACATGGGTGTTGCCGATCGTCTAGTAGACATGGACTATAACGATGCCTACCGGCGGCGGGTATACAAAAAACACTTTGGGTCTATTCCCAAACCTACCCACAACTGGAAGGGGTATCCCATTTTGGGGACGATCTTCTCCCTAGAAGAAACCGTTGGGGACTATGTGGTTCACTTTGACAGCGATATGCTGCAGTACCAAAAGCCTGGGCACAGCTGGATTACTGAAGGCATAGAGCTGATGGAACGACGTCCGGAGGTGCTGTTTATTCGTCCCCTGTCAGGTCCACCTCGGGCCGATGGCCATCTTCACCAGCGGGTCTCCTATGAACAGGACGAGGGCTTTTATCGGTTCAAGTTTTTTGGCAGTCGGACCTACTTGATCCAGAAACAAAGCTTCGATGCCTTTTTACCCATTCCAGTGCTGTGGATGGACTATAAAAATGATTGGCTCAAACAGCTCCCCCCCCAGGTGCTCACCTGGCTCAACTACTGGACTGGTCGAGGCAAATTAGACTCCTGGGAAGTGATGATCTCCCAGGAACTAGAACGTACTAACGGCTGGCGAGCCACCTTAGCCAACCCAGATGCATGGACGTTGCACCCCGTTGTCCGAGGGCAGGACTATATAGCGGCCCTACCCAAAATCATTGATGCCATTGAGCAAGGTGAATACCCCCCTGGCCAAGAAGGTTACTACGACCTCAATCTAGACCTATGGCTAACCAAGGTGGGTGCGCACCCACAGGAGAAGCCGTAAATTCACCCTAAGCCTGCCGACTAGGGTACTGGTGTAAATACTCTAAAAAGTGAGGCCAGTTAAAGCTGCGAGGATCCTGACGAGAACCAGAGCGATCGACTAGAGCATGGGTGGTAATCCGCTCCTCGGGAATGGTTGTACGGGCTAGTAACCATGCTAAAGACTGATATTGAGCATCTGTGTAACCACTGTGGGAGGGTCCATTATTTTGACCGTCTGATGGGGTCACTAAGGAAATGTGATAAGCAAAGTTATTCACAGAAGCGGAAAACTGAGCATTGGTGAGCGCCGTTTCAGGACCGTTGGGGCCATCAAAAACAGAGTTGCCCGCACCATAGGCCCGTTTATCAGGGGGCACAATGTAAATGACTGTCCCGTCCCGGTCAATGATGGTGTGATAGCTAGATTGATCTTCGTCTCGAGGATGATAGGTTTGAAATGTATTGATAGCGCTATTGGCACTCCAGACGGTTTCATGGAGTACGGCTAGGTAATCGTGAGACAAGGGCTGACCATTGGCATCGACGGTATAGCGCTCGCCATAGTTAGAGGGATCGGCGAGTTCAATCCGCTCTGTCGGGGTGTAAGTGGGCCCCCTATAATCGGCCGTGTACATAAACCCGCTCTCAATAGAGGGAGAGGCTAGAGAGGGAGACGCTAGCTGAGGTTCGGGCGCAAGGGGTGTGGTTGCTACTGCTGCCTCAATGTCACCGTCCACCACGGGGGCTGCTGCGACCTGAGGGCCAAACGTCATTTTATAAGTAGTGGCTAGAACAACCGTGATCACCATAGCCAGACAAAATGTGCCGACATATACTCCAATTTTGAACCAACGATGATCGCCCATTTATTAAAGAACCTGATGGTGCAGCGCTTCTCATTAACGAAAGTACTGCCTTACTTGGCAGTACTTTGACGCTTATTAATCTT
>NZ_JADEXP010000174.1 GCF_015207065.1 Leptolyngbya cf. ectocarpi LEGE 11479
GCAAAAAAGCGACCGTCCATCAGATTAAAAACGATATTAACGGGCGCTAGTTCTGGGAAAAAACTATAGTCATAGCTAACATCTGCTACATAGCCATGGGTCCAGTCGGTCATATTGTTTATATATAAAGGGTTTGGTGGCTAAAACTTTGGTGACTAAGACACTGCCAGCAATGTGCCAATAGCTTCCACACGTTAACAAGTATGATGTCTGCATATCAGTAATGTTGTAACAATCCTTTTTAATACCTTTTCAATAGTAGTAGGCTCAATTGGGGCAGAGGATTTGCTATCGGAAAGTGGAGGTTTCTATGACTGCTATTACGGCTGCTGCACCATTAAACGGGTCCGTTGCCACCTATCGCTGGCAGTGGCAAGGTCATACGATTAACATTACCTACGAAACTCTGGGGTCTGGTCAGCCCATACTGCTGCTGCCTGCCTTAAGTACGGTTTCCAGTCGTACGGAGCTAACCGCACTCGCTAGCCAGCTCGCCACACGCTACCAGATCACGGTGCTAGATTGGCCCGGTTTTGGTGATTCTGACCGTTTACGCTTGGCTTATCAACCGGCGCTCTATCAGCAGTTTTTAAAAGAGTTTGTCAACGCAAAATTTTCTGAACCGATTGCCGTGGTTGCCGCTGGCCATGGAGCCGGCTATGTGCTGGCGATGCCTGATGCCTGGTCACGTATCGTGCTGGTTGCGCCCACGTGGAAAGGACCTTTGGCGGTGATGGGGGCTTCGGCAACGGTGCGGAGCCGGGTGAGAGACTTGGTGCGATCGCACCTCGTTGGCCCTCTACTTTACTGGCTCAACACCCGTCCCGCCTTTCTCAAATGGATGTATCGCCGCCATGTCTTTGTCGATGACGCTCAGCTCACACCAGAGTACATTGCCCAACGGCATCAGATTACCCAAAAGTCAGGGGCTCGCTATGCCCCCGCCGCCTTTGTTACCGGAGGTTTAGACCCGGTGGAAACCAGAGACGCCTGCTTAGCCTATTTTGACGCTGTGAGTGTACCGGTGATGGTGATTGTCGGAGAACAGGCTCCCCCATCTTCAAAAGCAGAAATGGAAGTGATAGCAGCACAGCCAGGAGTGCATGCGGTTCGATTACCCGGCACGTTAGGGATGGCTGAAGAGTTTGGAGTCGCGGTAGCCGAGACCGTACTGCCATTTTTACAACCTGCATAACCCCTCGAACCAATCATTAAACTAGGGAAAGTGATGGAGTGAGCAACCATGATGCAGCTAAAACGGTGGCAGTGGGTGGTACTGGCACTGCCGTTAGTGACGGTCATAACCTTTGTCATGGTTGTTGCCGGTATTCAGCTGCGTACTTGGGGGATGACCTGGATTTGGGCCATCATTCTACTGGTGTTTGTGGGCTGGCGCTGGCTGCTGGTCCACTGGACCAAGCCCCGCGAGATTGACCGCATTGTTACCGCCGTGAAGGCAGAACTCACCTCTGTCACCGCTAGCGGAGTCGATAATCAGACGCTGGAAACCTCGCTACAGCCGATTTTGACAGCGGCCCGAGAGGACCCGCCGGTATGGGACGACTGGGTTGCTTTTTGGAAACGGTGTCAAAGTATCGTAGCCACGGTGGCCCATCACTATCACCCAGATGTGAAATATCCGCTGCTTAATATCTACGTCACCCAGGCCTATGGGCTGATCCGGGGGACAGTGGATGACATGGATCGGGCCATGACTCAGCTAGCTCCGGTCCTCAATCAGGTAACGGTGGGGCAAGCCTACGAAGCTTACGAAATTTACCGTAAGCTAGAGCCCTCCATGGGCAAGCTCTGGCGGGCATGGAACTGGGCTCAGTGGCTGATTAATCCAGCAGCAGCAGCGGCGAAGATAGCCAGCAAAAAAACAAGTACCCAGGCTAATCAGCAGCTGCTGGTCAACCTGAGCCAGCTGCTGAGGGAAACGGCTCTGCGAAACCTGGCCCAGCAGACGGTAGCCCTCTACGGGGGCGATACGCTACCGGCAATTTTTGAGGCAGATAGCTCCTCAGAAACAGGGGCAAAAACCGCTACGCTCCAGTCCATTTTAGCAACGGCTACACCCGCAGAGGCCGTTGAAAGAAAGCCCGTTTCCTTGATGTTTGTAGGACGTACCGGGGCCGGTAAAAGCAGTCTGATTAATACGTTATTTAAGACAGATTTAGCCGAGGTGGATGTGTTGCCTAGCACTGATAAAATTCGTCAATATAGCTGGCAGCTAGATACGGGGGAAGTCTTAAATCTAATCGACTCTCCTGGCTATGAACAAATTGCCAAGGAAGATTTTCGTGATTTGGTCCTAGATCAGGCAGCCGCTGTCGATCTGCTGGTGCTGGCAACACCGGCTTTGGACCCAGCTCTGCAAAGCGACAAAACATTTTTACACGATCTCAAAGCAGCTGAACAACAGCCGCCAACCGTGGTAGCTCTCACCCAGGTAGATCGGCTACGCCCGGTGCGCGAATGGCGGCCCCCCTACGATTGGCAAACGGGACAGCGGCCTAAAGAGAATTCCATTCGTGATGCGGTTGCCTATCGAGTAGAAACCCTGGGCCAGCCTGCTGGGGCCGTAGTACCGCTGGTCACCTATGACAGCAACAGAACCGCTTGGAATGATGATACCCTGGCCCTAAAGCTGGTGGACACCCTGGGTCACGCCAAACAATATCGTCTGGCTCGGTTTCTAACCAATCAAGCCGCCCTGGCTAAAGCAGCGGCCAAACTGATTGACCAGTACACGTTGCAAATGACCACTACCCAGGGAGTAACCGAACTGCTCAAAAGCCCCATTCTCCGCTATATTTCGCGGATGATGACGGGCTCAGATCTGTTGGCCACGGCTCTGATGGAAAAAATTCCGGTGGAACAGGCTCCGGTGGTGATTGGCAAACTACAGCTGGCCTATGAGTTGTTTAACTTACTGGCGACCGAAGAGAGTACCTTCGATTTGGCCACGCTATGGCCCACCCTGTTGGAGAACGAAGCCCCTCCAGCCCAGAATGCCTGGGCCTTTGGTCACGCTCTCACAGCTTACTGGCTAGGGGAGACCAGCCGTCTGGACAGGGCCTTTGAACGTTACCTGCAGGACTATGAATCTCTGAAGTGACGATGCGAACCCTCCGGGATCTGCGGCTAAATAATGTACCCGATCAACCCGGTTTCGACTTCGCTCCACATTCTAGCTTCGAGAGTTGAGCGGAGTCGAAACTCGACCTACGAGTATTTCATTTTTGAGCCAGTCCCTTACACTCCAAACTGGTCAATCTGCTCCTTTAGATAGTTCTCTGCTTGATTGGGGTCAAAATCACCAAATTGCATCTTCTCTACCCGAGATAATGCCTCTGGCGCGTCTACTCCTAGTTCTTGAGCTAACTCTCGGGCCAGCTCGGTCAAAAAGAAATTCTCTCCTCCATTGGGTGCCTTTTCAGCCGTTGTATAGTCCCAACGGATCAGCTGGGTGGTAATCCAGCTGGCAAAACTCTTCCAGGGATAGGGGTCAAAGTAGATGCGGTCGGGAATATCAAACGAATTTCCCTGACCGTCTTCAAATTTGCCAGTCATCACAGCCTCTAGCATCGGCACGGGCTGGTTGAGATATTCCTGGGGAGCAATGGCAGCGGCAATTTCTTTGCGGTTAGCAGCCTGACTGGCATATGTAGCGCCATCAATGATCGCCTTGTTCAAGGCGCGAAATGTCTTGGGATTGGCATTAATCCAATTTTGGGTGGCGGCAAAGGCACAGCAGGGATGGCCGTCCCACAGATCCTTGGTCAACAGATGGATAAAGCCAATGTCGTCTTGTACGACCCGTTGGATAAAGTTGTCAGGCAGTAGAAAGGCGTCAAGTTGTTCAGAGGCTAGTTTTGCGATCGCATCCGGCGGTGGCAAAATCAACAGATTAACATCTTTGTCCGGATCCAGTCCCCCGGATGCCAGGTAGTAGCGCATCAGCAAATTATGATTGGAAAAATCATAGGGAATGCCAATGTTCATTCCCCTGAAGTCTGCTGGACCGTTGATTTTACCCAGGTGTTTTTTCGCGACCGCAATCCCTTGACCGTTGTTATTTTCGATACTAGCCAGTCTCATCGGAAAGGGTGCTGAACCCAGACCAAGGGACATGGCAATGGGCATGGGAGCTAGCATGTGGTAGGCGTCCAGCTCACCAGCAATGGCCGCGTCTCTGACCACTGACCAGCTGTAATACTTGATTAAATCTACATCGAGACCGTATTTCTCATAGAAGCCCAACGGCTTCGACATAATAATCGGCGTGGAACAGGTAATCGGCAAAAAAGCCACCTTTAGACTAGACTTTTCGAGATCTCCAACAGCCGGAGCATCTGCCGCATCTTCAGCAAGATCGGACGCCGAGCCACAATTAGCCAAACTCACCAGGGCCGCTCCCACAGCAATATTCTGCAAAAACTTGCGTCGGGTCACCTGGCTGGTCCGTTTAGCATCCGCAAAAAACTCACCCGCTTTAGGACCAAACGCAGCACCAAAGGCCTGATCTAGACCGCCAGCTAGCTTAATTAAATCTCTTACTACCCGTTCTCGTCTCGGTTTGCCTTGGCCCACCGTACTAACAAACAATGCTGTCCGCAGCTCTGCTTCCGTAATCGAATCGGCTGTTTCAATGGCAGTGGGTTGATAAAACCGCATCTTGACTAAGTCATCGATCAAGTCAGCCGGATTCTGAGGCATCTCAATCTCAGCCATCAAGCGTCCATGGTCTTGAGTAGAATGAAAATTTCCACAAACGCTACAGTGTAGAGGGCTAGCAACATTCCCTCCTTGTTTTAAAGAGAGGCTATTTAAATAATGAGACTGACTAGAAAGTGATAACATAGTGACTTTATATTGGTGAGATCTATTGACAAGATCTGGCGTCCTTTTCTATGAATGTTATTCCAATCATTCCGTAAGTGTCAGGAGCAATCGATAGATTTTTATATATATTTTTAGGGTCTTTATATTCACCAATTACGGGTATAAAAAGTACCCAGTATTCATACAAAGTTAACTATATAATCTGTGCTCTTAATTTCAAAAATATGTGACAGACTATCCCGAATGTCTACAATGAGAGCAGAAGTATAAGATGAATTACTATTAGTCTGTAGCTTTCTTAAGCTGAACTATTGAATATATTGACTTAGGGGTTAAACCCCATCTTAAAACTTCTTTTCAAAAGGGTGTTTATTCCTTCATAATCAAAGATTAGAATTTAAGGCTCAGAAGCTGCCGTCCATAAAGGTTAGTCTTTATAGAACTTTGAGCATTTCCAAAACACCTGATCAAAAATCAGATAAGTAGCTGTTGAATCCCTGTAATAAAAATTTTAAGGCGCTTAAATAAGCTGTTTCCTATCCAGAAAAGATAATAGTGAATGATCTATAGCCTACTCAAGGAAAATTTTCATAGACTATTGAGAATTTGAACTTTGTGACTAAGGTGATAAAAATATTATTTTCTAGATCGCTATGCACCAACGTTTCGAAATAATATCATTTTTAAATGAGGCACTTGAATCTCGTCAAAGTGGGCGAGTTTATATCGATGGACCCGATGTAAAATGGTGTCTGGATATTACTGAAGGCAAACTGTTATTTGCAGCTCACTCACTACAGTACTTAAACACCTTAGAAACAATATTACCGAGTTTAGGCTATGAAGCCTTACTGCCGATCTACTGGCGGTTAACTCAGTTAAAGGTATATAAGCGCCAAGTCGGCACTAGCGCCCTAGACGCTCTTAATTGGACTAGTAAGATTGTGGGTGCGCTCATTCAATATAATGCCCTGGAAGTAGAAAAAGCTGAGAAGATACTGGCTAAATTAGCTGAGGATGCGGTTGAATCCCTCTTGGGCTTAGAAAATGCCACCGTAGCTTGGCACCCGTTTCCAAAAGAACTTTGGCATACAACAACCCAGGGTATCGAAATTGCGTCCTTAGTGAATCATCTCACTAGACGACTGCAAGCATGGCAGCCGCTTAGCGATCGCATCTGTTCTCCCCACCAGCGCCCCTACTGTGAAAACCTAGAAGACCTGTTCAAACCAACGCTGCAGGGTGGGCTTTCGCGGCAGATGCTAGAGTCCTTAGCTCGACTGATGCAGGGAGCGAGCATTCGTCAGCTAGCCCAATCAATTAAACAAGAGGAAACCAAGCTAGCACAGTTACTTTACCCATACATCGAGCATCAAGCTATCAAGCTGTGGCCGCCCCTATCGCCCCTGGACCGCTTACCCTGGCTGCCGACAGAACAGAAATCTCCTGAATTAGTCACCAGTACTGCTGGCAAACAATCAGAGGCAGCTGTTGTCAACAAGTCTTCTCATCCCGTAGCTAATGGCGCTGTCCTTGGAAAAACCGCTACCACCAGCGAACTGAATTCAAATAACGGTTCAAAGCAAAACTATCTTGACAATAATGGCTCAACTGTTCTGAAATCAAAGTATTTAATTATATGTATTGATGACAGCAAAGCCATGTTGGAGAAGATAGAGAGCTACCTCGATCCGGACTATTTTGAGCTTAAAACCATTATGGATCCGGTAAAGGCGATCTCTAAAATATGTACTAAAAAACCCAGTTTGGTACTGATGGATATTTCAATGCCCACTATTAGCGGTAATTCTCTATGCTCGATCTTAAAGCGTAGCTATATGTTTAAAGATGTGCCAATTATTATGATCAGCAGCAACACAGGAGCACTGAATAAAGCCAAGGCAGAGGTTTCAGGAGCTGCAGGCTATTTAGAAAAACCCTTCTCAAAAGTACAGCTAATGAACCTATTAGACACCCATTTGAAATTAAATATGAACAGGTTTGAATAATGTAAATTTTAATAAAAAAATTACAGTTGATTGATATTCAGGAAGTAGTCATAAATTAATTGAAAATCTCTTTCTAGATATCTTCTTCTAAAGATATCAATATAAAGAGGCCGTCTGCATAAATTTTTAATCGTAGTAGCAAGGCATTGAAAACATGGCAAAAAAAATATTAGTTATTGATGATGTTAAATCCGAGCTGGATTTGATCAGCCATTATCTTGAACAGGCTGGCTACACAGTAATTACAGCTGAGGGTGGTGTAGAGGCACTAGAAAAAATTGAATTTGATCGGCCAGATGCAATCGTTACGGATTTAGTCATGCCTGAAATCACAGGCCTAGAGCTCTGTCGGAAGCTTAAAAAAGATCCGACTACAGCTGATATTCCCATCGTTGCTTGCACCACAAAAGGTCGAAAAATGGATCAAAGCTGGGCTAAAAAGCAAGGTGTGGTCGGATATGTTGTCAAACCCTGCACAGCAGAACAGTTAGTTGATGCTGTAAGATTTGCAGTTTTGTAATTATTAAGTAAGGCAGCACGTCATCTCCCATGCAAACTTCTCCTAAACAATCTACCCAGACGCTAAAGACTGTAGATCGTCTTCAGCAGCTGCTGCCTGAGGTATTTACGCCAAAAGCTGTCTCAGGTGAACAGTTTTTGAGGGTGCAACTGACGTCAGAGTTGACGATTGCTCTGGCACTCAGCTGGGTTGAAGAAAGCCTGTTACTCCCGACTCACTTAGTCACCCCCATGCCCAATATGCCACCGGCAGTCTTGGGGTTAATGAGTTCAAAAGACCAGGTTTTTTGGGTTGTTAATCTAGCTCAACTATTAGAGTTACCTATTGTCCTAGAACCCTCTCAACACTATGAAGTAGTCATTATTCGGGCCTTGTCACCAAAATCTAACCAGGCTGCTGACCCAGAGAACATGAATTATGAAGAACTATTTTTAGGGCTAGTTGTCCCTAAAATCAGAAGTTCTGTTCGCTTATCACGGGAAGACATTATCTCTCCTGTTGATGAGGTAGATGCCAATCTATACCCCTACATCAGTGGTCAGGTTGTCATTGATGGTGATGTAGTGCTTGTTTTAAGTGCCGAGGCAATTGGGACAGCTCGCTCACTGACATTAGGTTAGGTTCGAATTTACACATTTTTTTAGTCACTATAGAGTACTAGGACACCACCATGACCGCAAAGGAATATTCATTAAACGATCAGCTGCAGCGCAAAGAGGCGACTTCACCACAAAAACAGCTCTTTCGCACCCTGGGGGCCAATAACGAGAAAGGACGCCCCCTCGGCAGACAGCTACTACAAACGCTGCTGCCGGTGACATTACTACCCCTGGCCGTAGCGAGTGGCTTAGGTATTGTTATCACCAAAAATGCTGAGAATGAGGATGTACTATTTGCCTTAAAACAGGAAGCATTCCTAGCAAGTGAGGCATCGGGTTTATTTGTAGAAGATAGCTTTAGTACGGTAGAGAACTTAGTCATTAGTCCAAATATTCAGCAGCTACTCAATCAAGCTAACCAAAAGGCTGCAGAAGATGAACTGATCGACCAGCCGGTTGAAGCCCTAGAGCAGCAGTTTGCTCAAACCAAGCTACTGACACCCAATGGAGCCATCAACAAATACTTAGCAGATATAACTGCTGCTGAAGAGCTGGGCGAACTATTCCTTACAGAGAGTAACGGTCTCACCGTTGCTGTAGATTCCCCTATTACTGACTTTGTTCAAAGTGATGAAGACTGGTGGCTGCAGTCTAAGCAGTTTGGACAATATGTTGAGCCGGTTAAATTTGATGATTCAGCTAATGTCGTCAGTGTATCGCTTTCGCGCGCGATTACCCCTGTGGGGTCAGAAGAATTTCTCGGCGTTGTCAAGTCGGTTCTACCGCAGCAGGTCTTAAGTACCCGAATTGCGAACTACTTAAGCAACTCGCTCGGCGAGAGTCAGTCAGTACAGGTTATTGACGTACGCAACGGTCTAGCCCTAGCAACTGTGCCAGTGGTCGAAGAAGGTGCAGGCAGTGCCAACGCAGAAGTAGTCGGGGGTGAGATAATTGCCCAGTTTGCCCAGGCATTATCATCAAAATTAGGGCGAGAGTCAGATAGTCCTCAACTGTTTAGGCAAGAACTAGCCCAGGCAACAGACGCTAGAATTCTGGATGTAAGCCGTACGCAAGTAGACGGTCGAGAAGTCTTAGAAGCTACAGTATCCTACGACGGCAGAAACTTTAGTTTAGCTACGGTGACCGATCTTCCCTGGGTTGCCATTTCATCAGAAGATGCTGTGGCTCTTGACCAAGCAGGACTCTCATTGCTGATCGTCTTTATCTTGACAGCAATAGTGTTGGGTACGGCTTCGGGTAGTTTACTGCTAGCCCTGGCGCGCAGGCTCTCTCAACCACTACAGACACTGACCGAGGTAGCTCAGAAAGCGGCTGCCGGTGATTTGGATGCTCGTGCCAGTATCCAGGGAACCTTTGAAACTCAGATTCTAGGTCGAGGTTTTAACAACCTCTTAGAACAGCTGCAGTCACTGCTCAAACAGCAGAAAGAAGCGGCTGATGAACAGAGAGAAGAGCGCGAAAAACTAGAAAACGATATTACCCAGCTGATGGAAGAAGTGGGAGATGCCGCAGATGGCGATCTCTCAGTACGAGCCAAGCTGTCTGCGGGAGACGTGGGCATTGTCGCTGACTTGTTTAATGCCATTATTGAAAACTTACGAGATATTGCTGTCAATGTAAAACAATCCACGGGTCAAGTGAGTGGTTCATTGCTGACCAACGAGCAACAAATCCTGGCTGTGGTTGAGCAGGCGGTGGAAGAAGCGCGCTCCATGCAAACCACCATGGTGGCGGTTGAGGAAATGGGACAGTCAATTCAGACAGTAGCCCAAAACGCCAACCAGGCATCTAGCTTAACCAATGATACCTATGTGACGGTACAGGCCGGGTCTGAGTCCATGGAGAAAACGGCAAACAGTATCCTAGAACTGCGCTCAACGGTTGGTGAAACAGCGAAGAAAATTAAACGACTCGGTGAATCTGCTCAGAAAATTGCCCAGTCGGTTAGCCTGATTGATGAGATTGCCCTTAAAACTAACCTGCTAGCGGTCAACGCTAGTGTTGAGGCATCCCGCGCAGGAGAGCTGGGGCAAGGCTTTACTGCGGTAGCAGAACAAGTCGGCTCCCTGGCAGAGCAGTCGGCCAACGCGACTAAAACCATTGCCCAAATTGTGGCTGATATTCAAACCGAGACCCAGGAAGTAGTCACGGCGATTGAAACCGGTACAGCACAGGTGGTCGACAGTAGTACCCTGGTCAAACTGACCCAGCAACAATTGGAACAGGTGCTGACCAAGTCTGAGCAAATCAACCGACTGATGCAAAATATTTCTGACTCAACGGTCAATCAAAATCAAGCATCCGTTGCGGTGACCGAGCTGATTCAAAAGTCTGCTCAGTCCTCTCAAGAGCGATCTCAGGCCTCAGCTCAGATGGCTCAGGCCATTCAAGAAACGGCCAAGGTGGCCCAATCACTACAGGCTTCTGTTGAGCAATTTAAGGTTGAAGAGTAATAATGAAACTAGACAAAGAACAACAGGCTCGACTGACCTTTTTAGCAGAAGCAGAAACCTATTTTGAGGAGATTGAAACTGTCTTGCTGGGGCTGAAGACAGCAGACGACCGGCTGAGTCAAATCAATATTGCCATGCGAGCTGCCCACTCTGTGAAGGGAACAGCCGGCATGATGGGATTTGTCGAACTCAGTCAGGTTGCTCACCAGCTAGAGGATTCGTTTAAGATTCTTCGAGCCCGGCGGTTGTCGATTGATATCTCGTTAGAAACATTACTCCTGCAGGGAGTGGACTGTTTGCGAGCCGTGCGTCAGCACCATCAAAATCAGCAATTAATAGACCCACAGTGGTTAGCCACTGATATTGAGCCTGTATTTACTAAGCTAAATGACTATTTAGGTGACCTTACTCCCGAAGACGAAGCGCGTCTGCTGTCGGAAGACAACGATGAAAACCTTGATGTAGTTATTTTCACAACCAGTGTTGAAGATTGTCTAGAAGAGTTTCAGCAGACGATATCTCAGCTACAGGGAAATGATCTCAGACAAGCTGTGGCCACCATGGCTCAACGGATGTCAGAGTTTGGCCTGATGGCTCAGCTAGAGTCGTTTGTTTCACTCTGTGATTCTGTAGAGCAGCAGTGTAATGCAGCCCAGCCTGAGGCAATTGAGGCGATTGCCCACAGGGCAATGAAAGCCTGGCAGCGGAGTCATTCGCTCGTCCTTTTGGGGCGCACAGAACGTCTGCCGGCTCAGTTAAAGACATCGACCGATCTCTTAGATACTGATCTCTTGGACGAAGAGTCCGATCGCCTGGGCGATCTGCCGTTGCCGGAATCTTTGCCAGAATCTTTGCCAGAATCCTTGCTCGACCTTCCAGATGGCACCAGCGATCTTGATGTGCTGCAAGATCCGCTAGCGGCGCTAGAGATCGCTGATATCTTACCGAAGGACGAGCTGTCGGATAGTGAGCTAGCAGTTGACATAGCGGCTCTTCAGGCACAGTTTGCGGCGCTGCCTGTTCTAGACTCCCCTAGTTCTGACGAAGAGGTCACCGAGTCAGTCCAGCCTATGGCGAACCTGGCAGAGGAACTGGCCGCGACAGCGATTAAAACCACGCTGAGTCCTGCCAACATGCCGCTGGTGACGCTAAATGCACCGCCGGTAGCACCTAAGCCCAAGAAAACGTCCACGGTGCGGGTATCGGTGGCACAGCTCAAGCAGATTAACAGTACGTTTGAGGCTCTGATTCTTAACCGTAATGCAGTCAACCTGAAGCTAGAGCAGCTGCAGGCGTTTAGCTTGTTGATGCAGGAACGGATGGTGGCGCTTGCTTCCTTTAATAAAGAGCTGCGGCATTGGTACGACCAGGCCTCTACAGAGGGAGTAATCTCTGAACGGGTGATGGTCGAGACGGGAGGTAACGGCACCAACGACACCAACGGCACCAGCACGACCGGTCAAAACGGTTCGGCTAATGGAGCACGGATAGACAAAACCGTTTTTGTGAGCGCGCCTGAAGAACTGGATGTGCTGGAGTTTGATCGTTACTCTAAGCTACATTTGCTGGCCCAAGAGCACATGGAGACCATTGTTAAACTTGAGGAGGTTAGCTACGACATTGAGCTGGGGCTAAATGAAATGGGGCAGGCTGTTGGCAGTCTGAACTATACCAGTCGAAGGCTCAAAAACCGGATTACGCAGACCCAAATGCGTCCGTTTGAAGAGATTGTTGGGCGGTTCCCACGGGTGGTGAGGGACTGGTCAGTACAGTATGACAAACCGGTAGAACTCAAGATCGAAGGCGAGAATACGCTGATTGGACAGTTTGCCCTGGACCAGCTGAGCGATCCGCTGATGCACCTGCTGCGGAATGCGTTTGACCATGGAATTGAATCTAGTGATGTCCGTCGGGCGAAGCAAAAACCGGCGATTGGCAGGATTTCGCTACGGGCGGTGAATCGTGGTAACCGGGTAGTGATCACCCTCAGTGATGATGGCAGCGGGATTGATCTAGATCGGGTTCGCGATCGCATCCGCAAATACAATCTGCCCGACCAGCAAGTCGACAGCATGGAGCAGCAAGAGCTACTCTCCTTTATCTTTGAGCCCGGATTTAGCACCAACGACACAGTTACAGAACTATCGGGGCGCGGCTACGGTATGGACGTCGTGCGCACCAACCTCAAAGAACTGCAGGGGGATATTCAGGTCGCGACAGAACCTGACAAGGGCACTGTTTTTACCATCAGCATTCCGCTCTCACTATCAATTTTGCGAGTCATGCTATTGGAGCGTAATAGTCTGGTGTTTGCGATGCCGGTGGATACGGTCCAAGAAATCATCCGATCTCCCCAGATGGACGAGGCCCAGCCCACCATGGACTGGAAAGACAGCTCAATTCCCCTGGTGCAGTTGGAAAAACACTGGTCGATGCAGTCAGCCTCTAGACCCACAGAAATGAGCGGTCAACCCTTGATTAACTGCCCGATGGTGGTAGTGGTGGGAGAAAACAACCAAAGCTATGGTCTCAATGTGGATCGGTTTTGGCAGGAGCAAGAAGTCGCCATTCGCCCTGTCGCCAGTCCCATCCCCTTACCCCCAGGG
>NZ_JADEXP010000175.1 GCF_015207065.1 Leptolyngbya cf. ectocarpi LEGE 11479
GCCCCTGACGGTCGCACACTGGCCTTTGGCAGCCCCGGTGGCTCTACCATCATTACCACCGTTGTGGGCATTGCCACGAATCTAATTGATTTTGACATGCCCCTGCCCCAGGCCATTAGCGCCCCTCGCCTTTCCCAACGCAATGGCAGCAACACCACAGTAGAGCAAGCGTTAGCAGACACCGACACAGCCGCCGCCCTCGGTACCCTGGGGCATCAGCTAAATCCGGTGACTGAAATTGGTGCTGCGACGGGCCTAGAAATTTGGCCTAAGGGTGAAATGCAGGCCGTAGCAGAGCCCAGTAGACGGGGTGGTGGGGCCGCTATGGTGGTGACGCCGTAGTTGCGCTGGGCAGCATTGGGTATCATTCATAAACGTCATGTGGACAGTCTAAGAACTGCATCCATTGGCAACGACATCTATGGCGACACGTTATGGTGGTTTATTGGGGATACTAGAAAAAATGCATAATGCTCCAGGGTGCTCACCTATAGACAACTAAACCACCATAAATAGCCAAATAACAGGGACGCGATCTGCTAACAGTGCTCCAAGAGTTTGACATATCAATTACAGCCGTCGGCAATGACCGATATTTGGTGCGCACGGAGCAAGTGACCCCCGGAGTTCCCCTTGCGCAAGAACAGTTTCACTGGCCCATCGACCAGTGGCTAGAGGAGGCATCCACCTTAATGCATGATCCCTTGCTCGGGATCCTTAAAGGTGAACCGAGCCAGCGCTGGGCCTCAACGCCTAAATATCGTTCCGGCAAGAACGACGATGATGCTGCCACTCCGTTACCCACGCTTGTCAGTCTGGGGCAAGCTCTTTACAACAGCTTATTTGATCGAGCCCTGCGAGATAGTTGGCTAACAGCCCAGGGCGTCGCCCAAAACCGACGATCGCCTTTGCGGTTGCGACTGGGCCTTAAAGGAGAAAAGCTGCAGCAGCTACCTTGGGAAGTTTTGCATGCAGGCGATCGGCCCCTCGGCACAGGCACCGATGTCACGTTTTCGCGATATCACCTCGGTCGTCGGCAAGGGTACGACCGTCCGATGCCCACCGTTCCTGATTTTGAGCAACCCCTGCGGGTCTTGATGGTGATCGCCACGCCGACCGATCAAGATCGATTAGAACTTGCTAATGAGGTGGAGCAGCTCCAAAAGGAGCTACACCCCATGTCAATGCGCTCGGGGAGCGGCTACAATCTCCTGCCTAAGCAACAGCTTGATGTACAGCTCACGGTTTTGAAACAGCCTGGTCGGGCTGAACTCACCCAGGCCCTAGAGCAAGGTAATTACCAGGCCCTGCACTACGCGGGCCATAGCAACCTGGGTAATGCGGGTGGAGACCTATATCTAGTTAGCCGTCAAACAGGGCTAACCGAACGTATTAGTGGTGAGGACCTAGCAGGCCTACTGTCAAATAACGGTGTCAAGCTAGCCGTCTTAAATTCTTGTCGGGGGGCCTATGCTCAAAGTGCGGGTTCAGAGGTGGGCTGGCATGAGCAAAACTTAGCCCAGGCTCTGGTCAATCGCGGCATTCCTGGCGTCATTGCCATGGCCGAACGCATTCCTGACAATGTGGCCATTACCTTTACCCAGCTGCTCTATCGCAACTTAAAGCAGGGTAACCCCATCGATCTGTGCTTAAACCGTACCCGTCAGGGGCTGATCTCGGCCCACGGGTCCCATTACAGCTATTGGGCACTGCCGATTTTATACATGCAGCCCGGATTTGATGGCTATCTTGCCAGTAAGCCTGGGGAGGATAATAGTGCCCTTGATAAGTTACTGAGTGAATCGGAATCGGCCTTAAAGGCCTTAGATCCGCAGCCAGCTGCTATGCCTGGGGGCAGCGACTCGGCTGACTCGACTGCGGCCAGCAATATTGAGCCAGCTCAGGTTGATTTAGACGACCTTGTCGAGACGGTCGAGCTAGACGAATTCCTGCGCTATGACGACGATAGCGATGATGCAACCGTACCAGAGCTAGTGGAAAAGCTATCCCAACCAGCTACGTCCGATCAGGTCATGCTGGCGGATGTTGATGAGTCACTCATTCCTGAGACGCTGGAAACGCCAGGACTCGATCTATACGAACAGCTGCCTAAAAAGCCAGAGCCCCAGCCTGAAGCAGACGACGAAAAAACAATCTATAGTGAAGGCGCTCGTCCTAGTGAGCTGAATCAGACTGAATCCGCTGTAAATCAGCGAGCGGGTATTTCCAAACGACGGCAGCGACAGGTGGTGCTGGGGGTTGGAGCCGCAGCGCTGTTAGGAATTGTCGGTGTAAGCCTTAGCGATCCCTTGGGTTGGGGACCGTCGCCGGTATCACCTCCGCAGCCGACTCCAACCGCCGATTCGTCTCCTTCCAGCGTACAGAGCGTTAGCCAGGTCATTTCAGGAGATCCTGGCAAAATCGTTGAAGTGCTCGCTGAAAAAGCAGATACTGAGGGTCTTGCAGCCGCCCTGAAGTTAACGGATGCTTTGTATTCTGAGCGTACAAAACAGAGTACCCCCACGCTCTTTTTTTCTAAGGGGCAGTTTCAATGGGCCATGCTCAAAGTTAACGATCCGGCGCTAGGGATAAAACCCTCTGATGCGGCCACGTCTTGGGAAGATGCCCTGACAGTAAAGTCTGATTGGTTAGATGCCCAGGTCGCTTTAGGCTTTGCCCGCTATGAGCAAAACTTGACGGATAATGCGATCTCACTCTGGGAAGACGCCATTGACAACGAAACTGAGCAAAATATCCCAATTGTTACCTTCGACGACGATGACCGGCGTTGGCCCATGCAGTTTCATGCCTATTTAGGATTAGCGATCGCATATCACCAGAATGCCAACCTGGATGTTAACAATGCTGAGAAAGCAAACTCCCTAGCAATTGCTCAGGAGCATTGGCAAAATGCCATAGACATTGCGGGTGATGGCAATGAATTAATTAACCCAGAAGAGTTAGGAAACCACTGGCTATGGTCAGAAAAAGCACTGATTGGCTGGCGAAAAGCTCGCAAAGGACTAGCTGAGTCAATTGGCCAGTCAAACTGATAGAGTGCTCTCTGTCATGGCACCACTATTAGCTACATCTTTGAAGCCTCAACAAGCAAATAGCATTCTCAGATTGATCAAGTTTAGATTGTTAGAGTTTCCTAACAGCTTAAAGACAAATTAATTAAGTTTTCCCGGCTGTCGATATTCTTTTTCCCAGCATCGCTGTAGATACTGGATGTTATGTTTCTGCCAAAACCTAGACGGCCTAAAAACTGTTTTGTAGTGAGAACTAAAGACCGGCTGTTTAAGGTACTGCCAAAGGGGAAATTTCATTATCAATTGACTCAGAAAAATAAATAAGAGCGATCACCAACAGCTAGATGCCAGTGAAAACAACAGTGTTTAAGTAAAAAAATAGCGCTACGAATGTCAGTATAAATTCACCTGCACGGTACTAGCGATTAGTACATTTCACAGTTCGGCTCACCTCCTCAATCAGCAGCAACCAAAATCATTAATAGCTCAAGCAATAGCTAAGTCGCCACTGGACCCTTAAACACTTTTACAAACTATAAGTAACTAACAATAATTTGAAGTTTTCTCATCACCTATAATCTTCGCTCTGACGGCTATTGTCCTTCAGTATAAGCACCTTACTTTTAAATTCTAAGCCTGTTCCTCAAGTTGGAAAATTACTTCATCCAGCTTAAAGAAAAACAACACTATATTTGTGGTCACAAAAAATAGGCACTCCCTTGATTGGGGAGTGCCTATTTCAAAGTATTGAATGGAGCTGACGGGAGTCGAACCCGTGTCCGCCCTGAGTAATAACACGCCACTCATTCACAGGCTTAGCCTATCTAACCCTCTAGGCGGGAACCGCTCATTATCCCGAGCGGTGGGATGCTCTGATGAAGGTCTTTGTTAGGTATCTCACCAGAGAAATCAACCTAACGCATCCGTTGGGGTTAGGCTTATCACCCTTAACGGAGTCAAGTGATAAGCGCTCGAACCTGAAAGAGGTGTTTAAGCGGCAGCTACAGCTACGTGCTTACGAGCGAAAGGTACGATGTTGTTTGCATCTGTATTTAGTTGAGTCTTTATTTGCGAGAGGTGACTCACTCTCGGCCTGTATCACAACGCGACTTTCGTCAAAACGTCGAAACCGTTACAGCCCCTTGGTTGATAGTCCTAAATAATTAGGATCAGCCTTTTCGAGGCATCTACCATTATAAATCGAAATTTAGAATCTGGTAACCGTCAGTAATAAATGTAACTAAGTCCTATCGGTCCGTAATAAACTGCGTCCACCTCCAGGCCTGAAGTTTTTTCATGGAGAAAACTCTAGGCTGCCCCTGGGGTAAGGTTTGGAGAGGATTTAGTGAGGGCGTTATGGCACTGATTAGCTTTAATAAACTAAAGCGGTTGTTTTTTAACTTATAATTAACTATTGAGATATGTGTATCGCCGTAAAAGCCACAGACGGGTGTCACAGGCATTACTTCACTTAGTAGTAGGGGTTATAAGGTTATGAGCAGCGACGCAGCGGAAAATACCAACACGACCACCAAGTCATCGGGTTCTTCAGGCCGTAGCCAGAAAAAGGGGGCAACGTCGTCTGAAAGCAACAGTGGCGGTATCGTCAAAGCTCAGAAGCATGACATCATTGTGCTACATGACCATAGCCGCGTGGTAGAAACCGATACGCTGCCTAACAATCGTCCAATCACCGTGAGCGATGTTGATGTCGTTCATAGTTTGTCATCGGCTGGGATCCGTCCAGTTATGTCCGATAATTTTGAAATCGCGAGTACCGATCATCTACCGGGTCATCGACCTGTGGCTGTGAGCACTCTAGTGGTTTCGGATCTAGATACGCTGCCGGGTCATCGACCCATTGCGTCTAACGATATTGACGACGATCCTGTCGCTCTCATGGGTTATTTAGATTAGACGCGTAAGCACAACGTTTTAGATGCGTAGGGGCGCTCCATGGAGCGCCCCTACGCGTTTGTTGGGATTAATCTAAGTTATGGCCGGTTAATTCAACAAAGATATCCTCAAGGTTAGAAGAGCGGGTCATCATACCGGTTTTGTCAGGCTGCTGATCAAGGTGCTGATTGGCCGCTTGCAATGTGGGAAAAAAGGTATAGCTCCAGCGGTCGCCCGTTTGTTTCATGACAATGCCTTCGCCATGGTTCGTCCGTAATTCAGCCAATGTCCCCATCTCAATTAGCTGCCCCTGGTCCATGATGCCGATGCGATCGCACAGGTATTCCACTTCTTCCATGTAATGGGTGGTGAGCAGCATGGTCATCCCCTGCTTTTTATTCAGATCTAGAATTATTTCCCATAGACGGCGACGGGTTTGCGGATCGAGGCCAACGGTGGGCTCATCGAGGAAAAGGATTTTGGGCTGATGCAGCAGAGCACGGGCAATTTGTAAACGGCGCTTCATGCCGCCCGAGAGGGTTTTAACCTTATCATCACGACGCTCAGCCAGTTCCACATAGGCCAGCCATTGATCAATATCTCGCTGCCGCTGGGGATTGGGTAGGTGGTGCATTCTGCCATGGAACTCCATATTTTCCCAGACAGACAGATCGCCATCGACGCTGGTTTGCTGGAGCACCACACCAATTTGACGCCGCACTTCGGCCTTTTGTCGATGGACATCATAGCCAGAGACAACGATGTCTCCTTGAGTGGCTCTAGTCAGGGTGGTCACCATGCGAATCGTAGTGGATTTGCCTGCGCCATTAGGTCCAAGCAGACCAAAGATTTCACCCGGTTGGATGGTTAACGAGAGATCGTTAACCACGCAGGTGTTGTTATAGACTTTGTGAACGTTACGCAGGCAAACAGCCGCCACCATGGGATGTTTTAGAAAAAACTAGAGTTATGGATACAGTTGTAAAACATTGATGCCCATGAGAGCAAAGATCAGCAACCAAGTTTTGTTTATCCATCAGGATGATGTCCCCCCCTATAAAAAGCAGGGATCGACGGTACGCAATAGCTATTTTTGGGCGCTTAAGTCCATTGCTGACCGAGCCAGGTTTAATCAGGATTGGGAATTTGACGAAACTGTGTGGATTGCCCTAGCCCGTATGCTGATGTCATTTACGGAGTCAGGCTATTTAGGATATCGAGAGACAATCCTAGAGTTTCATCCTGAGGATAGGATTCCGGCAGAACTCAAGACGGTGGGCACTTGGAGTGAACTCGAAGATTAGGGCGGCGCACCTAGGACATCCCTCGGACATAAAAAGGGGCAAGCCTTGACTTGCCCCTGATGCTCTGACTGAACGGAAAAATTAATGCTCAATGGAGATTGAAGATATCTCTAAGCTGTCTGACTCTTAGGTCAGCTCTACATCAAACCTAGCTGGGACAGGATGCCCTGGCCAGTCATTAGCTCAGTAGCCAGACCGACAACGAAACCGATCATGGCCAGACGGCCATTCCAGTTTTCAGCGATTTGAGTAAAACCAAACTTTGCGTTTTCTTCTGCCATGATATGTGCGTCCTTCAAACGAAACGTTGAGGTGGGTTAACACCTATGTAACTAAATGTTAATCACATTTCTTTAAATCGGCAACGTTAGTTTTAAAAAGCTTGAATGAGGCTTGAATAAAGGGTTTCAAATGTTTGCTATGAACATTTGGGGCGGGTGGTAGGGCGGTTATCCGCCAGCGAGCAGGATGATGGTGACGAGGATGATGGTTGCGATCGCAACCGCCAGCACAACTTTCCAAACAGCCACAGGACGCTCGCCCATCACCTTACCGGTTTGGGCATTAATCATCACCTGATAGGTTTTGCCCCCATAGCGATAGGTAGCCATCCACAGGGGCAGCAAAATGTGCTTAAACGTTTCTTGGGAATAGTCCGTTGATACCGAGTGGACTCGTTGTTCATCACCGCCAATATCCGAACGCACATCGCTGTGAATCGTGGCAGCCATGATTGACTTAGCCTGTTCAAACCCTTCTTTGACCGGGATCTCATAGCGCTGGGCCTGAAATCCTGCCAAATATTCAGCGCTGTAGGGTTTCAGGTTTGAAACCTGCACTGTCGGCCATAGCTGCCGCAGCTTTTTGTCACTAATGGCCCGCGTCGCTGGCACTAAGACATCATCAAAAAAACGAGATACCCGCCCAGATGCCGAATACCATCGGGTTCGCTGCACCTGACGTGTCTCGGTTTCCCGCTCCCCATCGGAGTTGGTCGTCGTGTAGGTCTCCGTCTCGTAATAATGCTCGCCCCGTTGCCCCCGATAGTGGCTAGCTGTTTGGGCATCGTAGGTCCAAAAGGGCAAATAAACACCCACAAGCGCCTTGCTTTGGGCCAGCTGCTTGAGCTTTCCAGGCAAGAACAGGGCCTTGAGGTCTTTCCAATCCCAACGAAACGCTAGCCAATCGCGCAAATTTTTGAGCGCCACCTTACGACCCACGGTAAAAGGAATTAATGCTGACGGTGCCAGGGTGGGGTCAGCTGGATGACTCTCCTGCGTCACAATGCTGGTCGCACAAAACGGACACTTACCGGCTACATCTGGGGGCTCAAAGGTAATGGTGGCCCGACAGCCAGGACAGTTGACTGCTTGGGCTGTGGTGGCCAGCTGGGCAATTTGGGTGCGGTTAGTGTGAATAAACGCTGCCAAGTCATGTTCCTGCAGCGTCGACCTGAGTTTGGTCGCCGTTACCTCTGGTGTGGCTTTGCTTTGACCGCAGTAAGGGCATTTGAGCTGCCCCAAATCTGGATCAAAGGCCATGTCAGCTTTGCAGCCAGGACACTGATACTGATTGACGGATGAAGTCGTGGGCTCCATTTCAAACTTAAGCCCCCGGTGGCGGCGGTGGCACACTGCTCAGCAGCGACTGCAGCTCGGGGACTGTATTAGCTGGTTGCCAGCTGGCCATGCCCTGTTTCCAGACGTTGGATTCAGCCGTTAAGCCATTGGAGATCAGCTGGCTTTCAGGAAAGGGTCCAAAATTTTGGCCATCGCGGGTGATATACCAAGCCGCCGCTGGCATGGGTGGGGGTGGGGCCGCCGGAGCCGCAGGAGCTGCCGGAGTCGCAACAGGAGCTGCCACCTGCGGGTTCATGGCGTTAGCCATTTGCTGCCCCATGGCGATACCGACACCTAGATCGAGACCGGGGCTACCTCCACCAGGATTTTTGGCTGATTGTTCAATGGCGTTAGCGGCCTGGTATTGGCTGTATTGCTGCATATTGCCCAGGATACCGATGGAGGCGCGCTTATCCAGAGCAGCCTCAACTTCAGGGGGCAAGGAAATGTTTTCAATCAGCAGCTGTCGTAGCTCGAGGCCAAACTGCTCCATGTTGGGCTGCATGGCGTCGCGTACCTGCTCCCCCATGGCCTGATAGTTGGCGGCTAGGTCAAACAAAGGCGTTTGGTCTTGGCCCACACTGGTGGCAAAGGCGGACACGATCATATTGCGAAGGTGATCGCTAATCTCGTCCGTTTGGAACAAGCCATCGGTACTAATCAGCTGCTCCAGCAGGGTGCGCGCATTATTTACTCGCATTGTGTAGGTGCCGTAGGCACGGAGGCGCACTGGGCCTAGCTCAGGGTCGCGAATCGTAATGGGGTTAGCGGTGCCCCACTTGAGATTGGTAAAAATCTTGGTATTAAAAAAATAAACTTCGGCCTTAAAGGGGGAATTAAAACCGTATTTCCAGCCCATTAGGGTGGTAAGCACGGGCATATTCTGAGTCTCTAAGCGATGGCGACCGGGCTCGTAGATATCGGCCACCTGCCCCTCGCCCACTAAGATCGCCACCTGCCCAGGGCGAACAATCAGCTGTGCCCCCATTTTTATTTCGTTTTGAAACCGCTCGAAGCGATAGGCAATGGTGTCTTGCGATGGATCGAGCCATTCAATAATGTCAATGAATTCGGCCCGAACTTTTTCAAATAAGCCCACTAGTGCGCTCTCCGTAGCAACGGTATATCTGTTCTAAGAGTTACCTTTAGCGTTCCCTGGACATGGGGTTGCCCGTAACCTTTATAGGAATCAATACAGCTTAATTGGTTCCGATTCCGTAGGGAATCGGTGACTAGATAACTTTTTGCTCAACGCCAAACCCCACTAACCCCAGTCTCTCAAGCGGCTGACCTGCCGGTGGACGCAGATAGTTGAGAATACGTCGAATCCGGGTTTCAGGATTAATCAGAGTGATGGAGTCTACTGATACCACACGGGTATAGTTGGTGGTCATCAGTAGCTCGTTGGTATGGCCATCAAACCGAAAGCGGGAAATAATCGGGCGCGCTTCTTCGTAGGCGCGATCGCGTAAATAATCTCCCTCTAGCGTATGCTCCGTTTCATTGCTCACAACAAATAATAAGTTCAAGGACTGGGAGACCTTTTCGCCCTTTTCAGACACCGTGTTAAAGGCCAGATGAAACCCAGGCAGCGCAGCTAACTCCTTGACATCTTCATAGGCATTGTCTGCAAGTACTTTTGCCTTTAGCTCAGGGGTCAATGGCGACACTTGAAAGTCAGTATGGGAACGCTCTACTTCGTTTTGAGTGAGATAGTGGTAAGTACGCTCTGTAGACCAACTGCCAACGCAATGGTCAAAAAATGTATGGAAAACTGAGCGAAGCTCCATAAGATTGCTCTCGAAAGGGTTTTATCTTCCTTATGATAAATGGCTAAGTTACGCCCACTATCTGACTGAAAAGAGCCCTGTACCGCTAGTTTCTATTCGTTATGTCACACGCTACTGATGTTTCTACCTTGCTTAAGTGGATGGCTGCTGATTTTAGCAACCAAGACCAAGCAATTGAGAATCCACCCTTTTTTGCCCATATTCGGGTGTGTATGCGGCCTTTGCCAGCGGGCTTTTTGTCGGGGAGCTGTTTGTATTTAGAGCAGGCCTATGACTATATGCTGAGCCAGCCGTATCGGGTCCGGGTGTTACACTTCTTTCCCCAGAAAGATTACATTCTGCTCGAGAACTATTCCTTTACGGAGCCAGAGACTGTAACTGGGGCCGCTCGTGATCCGGAAAAACTAGCCACATTATCAGCAGATCAACTCGAGAAAATGCCGGGGTGTGACATGACCGTGCGCTGGACGGGCCACAGCTTTATTGGCAAGGTAGTGCCAGGCAAAAACTGCATCGTTGTCCGCAAGGGCAAAACCAGCTATCTAGACAATGAATTTGAAATCACTGACGATAAACTCGTCAGCTACGACCGTGGCCGCGACCCAGAAACCGATGAGCTACTGTGGGGTTCCATTGCTGGACCGTTTGAGTTTGAAAAACGCCAGCGGTTTGATGGTGAAGTCCCCGTCTAAGGACAGCCTTAGCTAACGGCAGTCGGTTGTTTCGCCAGGATGAATTCTAGAAAGGCATAGGTGGTGGCGGTATCAAAGCGGAATGTTTTGCCGTCATAATCCACTAAATAGTCACCGTCCACCTCACCGCAGGCAGTGCAGGTAAATGCTTTAGCTACCAGCGCATCTACACTAAGCTCGCGGATGCGCTTTGTTAGCCAGATATCTAGCTGAGCAAATGTCGGTGAGTCGAGGCTAGCCTGACGCTGTGCTTCATAATCCATGATAGATATGCTTTCTGAGGGGGCACTGCTATTATGCAGCCAAAGTCTATCAGGATTCTTAAAGCACTCTGGGAAAATCTTGAGCGTCACTGAGAAACCTCCTAACGGTGAAGTGTAGCGACGGCAATAACCTTCAGCTTCCATAGGTATCTTGTGCCCGTCCGCTGCCACGTAAGGATAGCTGGATTACCTTGCTGGTTTTTACCAACTATACGGAGTTCACTGACGTTCCGTAGTCAGGGGCTTCGCTCATTTTGTCGAGATAGGTGATGGCAGCTTTTGCGAAAATAGATTCTTCTAGATAGTGCTTAGCGACTTCTCCAAGGGTTGCCTTGATGGCTTGTGCGTGGCGTTCTGGGTTGAGAAGTTGCTGGCGGAGAGTTACTAATTGATGATTTGGAGATCGTTTGATTTCAGTGAACTCGGCATCAATGATAGTCAGTGCTTCAGTTTCAGTGGTGACGTTGGGATACTGCTCCTGGAATTGGGTGAACAGAGTTCGCAAATTCTCAACAGCAGCTTTTATTTCGGGATCAGTTGCATGGTTATGTTGGGTCTCGATATAGGTGCCCACACGTTCGAAGACTTGGACTTTTTTTGCTTTTGGAAAGCTGTATTTTAAGGGTTCTGTCATACTGCTCCTGTCCGTTGTTTATTCCCAGAGTCGTTGAATAGCATAGGCATCCATTTGTGTATCATAGCTAATGAGAGATAGAGAATGGTTGATAGCTTGGGCAATGAGCAGTCTATCGAAGGGATCGCGATGGTGCAGAGGCAAGGACAGATAGATCTCCAAGTCTTTGAAGTTAATGGCCAGTTGAGTAATACCGAGGGCGACCAAGTTAGGCTCGATAGTGCTGAACGGGGCGGACAGTTCGAGTTTACCAATGTTGGCTTTGATGGCGATTTCCCAGAGCGAAGCAATGCTGACAAAGACGGTGGGTGTGGTTTCAATTTGGCTGCGGGTGCTTGTGGGGAGTCGAGGATTATTGTCGAGAAACCAAATAAGAGCGTGGGTATCGAGTAGAAGAGACATAGCTACATATAGTCTTTAAGGTCTTCTAAAGGTGCGTCAAAGTCTTCAGCCATGGTAAACATGCCTTTCATGGTTCCAGCCTGACGATATTTTTGAGGTGAGCCATCGGCAGAAGACAGCTTAGAATATTTAGCAGCCAGATATTCGGCATAGTGGAGGATTTCGGTCTGGAGATTGGGAGGAAGCTTATTCAGGGTGTCAATAAGTTGGGAAGAGATCACGGACTTAGTCTCCAATAATGTTGATGAATTACGACAGTAGGTTTATCTCTAGGACGGAGGCTCTTTCGTAGAAGATTTTTCATGATAATGATCTACTCGCTCAAAGATTTTAGGAGCTGTGGCATTGGAAAAAATATATGTTGTTTGGCTAGCAGATGCCCGGTCTTCATTTTGAATTTCTAATTTTTCATTTTGAATGAACTCCTGCCAGATTTCGTAGTTGTAAAACTTACAATTTTTCTGTATTGCCTGCAGTTGATAAGTCAAGTCATCATCCAGCAACTTAGTTTTGGAAGAGCGACTTAAAGCTCTTGAAACACCCAAATCTGCAATATTTACACCACTTAATTTAACCAAAGACTGTGCTGCGTAGCAACGAACCTTTTGAGTTTGATCATTCAACAAATTTTCTATGCTTGCCAACACAGAAGATTCTGTTTTGATATAACCCAATGCTGCGGTAGCAGCTTCTCGAACTTCTCGAGTTTCGTCTTTCAACTTTGGAGATAATTTTTCTATGACTTTCTGGGTGTTAAAGCCACCTAAGGCTTCTGCAGCTTTTGCCCGAACAAGGTAATCCTCATCTGCCAATAAATTTACTATCCGCCCTATTACGACCTCGTCATCTAAAAGATTTAAAAAATTACATAGCCTTCCAACAACTTCCACAGCTTGATAGCGCTGATTAGAGTCAGAAGACTCAAAAACAGAAATTAGCTCAGAAATAACTTGTAAATTTCCTATTCTTTCTAATGCTTCAAATATAGTCCACCAATCAGAAAAGTATATCATCCCAAAAGCTTGTTCGTGTAAGCTTTTGATAAGTTCTTGACGTACTCGACTATCACCAAGCTTGCCTAGCGAAATTACTACTTTTCTTTTTAGTAACCGAGAGCTATAGCCTGAATCATTGCTTAATGTCTCGTTCAGTTTATAGAGGCTTGGGATAGCTCTCTTATCACCTATTTTTCCTAATGCTTCAATTGATTCATCTCCAACTTGTGCATGCCAATGGTCAATGTAGTTAATTAAGTACGGAACCGCTACAGGATCTCTCAGTTCGCCAAGTACATAAATCGCCTGTTCTCAAGGAGTTGAATTTCTTAATGCATTAAGTAGCCCTGGTATTGCT